>JAFSBS010000086.1 GCA_017437165.1 Clostridia bacterium | reverse complement strand
TAGTATTTGTGATTAGGGTGAAATGAGTTGTCCGAACCTGCCTAAAAGCGAGTATTTTCAAGTCTTTTTGGTGTTTCAGTCTTGCAAGGCGTCAGCCTTACTTCGCCCTCAACACAAAAAATCCAATGAAAATCTTTCGCTTTATAGGTCGAAGATTTTTTATAGAACGGATTTTTGGTCAATCAAGGCAAAAACGGAGCGAATTCTTCACGGATTTGCGAGTATTTTAACGAAGAGTGAACGGAAATCCGTCTATAAAAAACATGGTTCGGATAATTCCTTTTACCCTAAATGGAATTTATATTTGTCAGATTTACTTTTTCAAGCAATTGTGATACAATGTTGAAACAGAGGTGATTTTTTGGAATTTTTAATTGTTTTAATTGTAACATTTTTTGCCGGTATGGGCGCAGGACTTGGCACCGGTTTTGCAGGTATGAGTGCCGCCGCCGTAATAACACCAATGCTTATTACATTTCTTGGAATTAATCCTTATACTGCTGTGGGTATAGCTCTTGCGTCTGATGTTTTGGCGAGTGGTGTGTCAGCTTTTACTTACCGTAAAAATAAAAATCTTGATGTAAAAAATGGACTTCTGATGATGTCTATGATATTGATATTTACTGTTGTCGGAAGCTATATATCGAGCATAGTGCCTTCTCAAACTATGGGTGGTTTCAGTACATTTGTTACACTTATGCTCGGCGTTAAATTTATTTTAAAACCTGTAATGACCACCAAAGCAGAAATGGAAGCGGTCAGTAAAAAGAGAAAAATTGTCGGTTCAATAATAAGTGGTGTATTTATTGGTTTTATTTGTGGTTTTGTTGGTGCAGGCGGTGGAATGATGATGCTTCTTATTCTTACCGGTGTACTCGGTTATGAATTGAAAACCGCAGTCGGAACAAGCGTATTTATTATGACATTTACCGCATTAACAGGTGCTGTTTCTCACTTTTCTCTTGGTGATTCGCCTGACATTCTTGTAATGGCACTTTGTATTTTGTTTACATTTATCTGGGCAAGAATTGCCGCTAAGTTTGCAAATAAAGCAAAACCTGAAACACTTAACAGAGCAGTCGGTATAGTCTTGGTTGTGTTAGGTGTTGTAATATTAGGATTTGAATATTTTATTAAATAGAATTTTATTGTTATAAAAGCTGGTGTTATAGTGTCAGATAAAATAATTGTTATTGGGAGTATGAATGCCGATTTGGTTATACATTCACAAAAAATGCCTGTTCTTGGCGAAACGCTTTCAGGAAGTGATTTTCAAGTGAATGCAGGGGGCAAAGGGCTTAATCAGGCGGTTGCAATTGCAAAATTAGGTGGTAATGTTTCATTTTGTGGTTGTGTCGGTAATGACGCAAATGGTGAGCTGCTATTGAATGAATTAAAGAATAATAATGTTGATTTTAAAGGATTTAAAACCGAAGAAGTCCCTACAGGAATTGCAATGATTACAGTTGTAGATGGCAATAATTTTATTATTCTTGATTCTGGTGCAAACGCAAAACTCATCCCCGAAGTTATTGAAAATTACAGCGATTTAATAGCTGAATGTGAATATTGTGTTATGCAGTTAGAAATACCTGTCGAAACTGTTTTAAAAGTATGTGAAATCGCAAAAGAATCCGACACAAAGATTATAATTAACCCTGCACCTTATAAAGAATTACCAAGTGAAGTTTTTTCACAAATAGATTATATTATTCCAAATGAACACGAAACACACGATTTAACCGGTATTTACCCGGATAACGAAGAAAACACCCGAAAAGCAGTTTTAAAACTAAAACAAATGGGGGTTAAAAATGTAATTATAACTCTCGGCGAACGTGGGTGTGCATATAATTTAGGTGACACTGTTTTGTTTAAATCAGCAATAAAAACAAAAGTTGTAGATACAAC
>JAFSBS010000085.1 GCA_017437165.1 Clostridia bacterium | reverse complement strand
ACACCAATGCAGGCTATAAGAAATATTTCACTCAACAGAAAAATAAGAACTAAAAAGATTAAAACTCAAAAAGAATTTAGCACCTCAAAACTTTTAGCTTCAAGAAATATTAAGCTTTATAAGAGCAAACAAGTTTTAACAAGTGTAATTCTTGCTATTGCAGTTTTCGGTTCACTGTTCGGTTTTTCTTTAGCGGGAGGAATTGAAAAACAGAACACTTCACTTGATTCCGATTATGAAGTTATTTCAGACATGGAGTACGCTTCAAAAAGAATTGCCAATTACGATTGGTTCCGTTACGGAATTTCTGAAAATGATGTAGAGGATATACTTTCCAATAGTTACGTAGAAAGTGTTCAAGGCAGAAAAGAAACTAACGGATATATTGAAGTAGAAGAGCTTACAGATTACTTAAAGCTTTGTAATTATGCAACAGGTGTTTACCCTGCAACCGTTGACGGAGTTGTAATAACAAAAGAAAATTACGAAAAATATCAAGAAATACCTATTGAAAACACAGCAGTTATTGAAAAAGCTAATATTACTTCTCCTATTCTCCCGTTAGATTTTTTAGCATTGCCAGAAGATGATTTTAAAAATAAAAGTCAAACTGTTTTAGAAGGTAAAATAAACATCGATAAACTAAATTCTGGTGAAGAAGTAATTCTTGTTTTACCTAAAACTCTTCAGCTCACAACATATCATTATATATTTGAAGAAGAAAAATACGGTTTTTCTGACCTTTCGGTAAATGCTGTGCCTGCTGAAATTCCAGATGAAAAAATAACAGTACTAAATTCTGCTGAATTAACAAGTGAATTCAAAGTTGGCGATAAAATTAAATTGGGTTGGATAATGTCAAATAATGGTGAAGAACCATTAGACTATGGTGTAGAAGGTGCTGAAGCAACGGTAACAAAAGGAACTTTTGACCACGAGAAAATTGAAAAAGAAGTTACTGTTGGTGCAATCATTTATGAATACTCAGGTATTTTAGAAACGCTATTCAACAGATATTGTGAGCCTTGTGTGTTAACAACTATTGATGGTTTAAACACTTTCACAAAAAATGTGCCTTATGAAAGAATTGAAGTAAATCTTAACACAGAATGCACAGAAGAAATAAACAAAGAAATAACAAATTCTTTTGACAGACTCTTTGCCGGTCAAGACGCAATTACACGTTCGTTATATGAAGTTGAAAAACAAAATATGCTCTCAATTAAAACTTTGTATATAATTGTTACAGCGATTGTAATTCTGCTTTTCACATTGTGTTGCAGTATGATTAACAATGCACTTACTGCAAGAATACGAGAAAGTAAAAAAGAAATTGGTACGCTACGTGCTGTTGGTGCTTCTACCAAAGAGATTTCAAGTTCTTACATCCGTCAGGTGCTTTCTGTTTTAGGTATTGGTACAATTACGGGTGTCGTTGCTTTCGGCTTGTTTTTTAGCATTTATTGTCTTATTGCTTTAAGCTATAACCAGACTCAAGACGATTTTATCCTGACATTTTGGGAGACACTTGTAGGTTTAATTGTATTAGTAATCGCTTGTGTTCTTAATGTTTACTTAAAAGTCAGAAAAGAAATGAAGCACAGCATTGTAGAAAATATAAGGGAGTTATAAAACAATGCGGAATTCGGAGTTCGGAATGCGTAATGAGCTTCGCAAAATTTATACTTTATTCTTTATGGGAAGATGGTGAAATTGTGAAAAAGAAAAAGTTAACATATAACTCCCTTGCATTTAGCAATTTAAAAAACCGTAAGACGCAATATATTTTAATGATAATTGCTATTATACTTTCGACAATTTTTTCTTCAAGTATAATTTATTTTGCTTTTAGTGCTTATTCTTCTATTGTTGAAAAATCGCATCTTAATCTTGGTAAGCAGGACTGCATTATGATCAATGCTGACAAAGAAATATTAAACGACGCAATAGAAAAAGACTTTATTGACAAAATAGGTTATGGTCATATTTTAGGTTTTGCTTATGTAGAAGAAGAAAATAAAATTGACGGTACTTCTGTTGCATATTTAGAAAACGAAGCTGTATCACTTGCAAATCCTGTTATTATTGAGGGCAGTTATCCGCAAAAAACAGGTGAAATTGCAATTGAACAATCTGCACTAATGCGACTTGGTTTAAATGCAAAAATCGGTGACACAATAACTTTAAAATTTACACCGCAAAACTCTGAAAAAACACTTGATAAAGTTATTGAAAAAAATTACATCTTATGTGGTGTTTTAGCAAACAAGCGTGAAAACTTATTGAGTGATATTTCCGGCTATTCATCAGACACACTTTTCCCTGCAGCTTTCGTTCACGAATCTGAAATAATAGAAGCCGGTGGTAAAGAAGCTCTTATTGGTTATTATACTTTCAACCCCGAAATTGATACTAAAATTATTTTCGATTTTTTTGCAACAGATAATCGTATTTTCACTAAATTTATAGACGTTTGCTATACATTTTCAAGTGATGAAACACCATCCTTTGCAACACTTACCAACGCATATTATGTGTTGCCTGATATGCAAGGCTTTCTGACAAATTTAATTTATATTTTTATTGTTATTGTTATACTTTTATTTGCTTCTGCTGTCGGAATAGTAAATGCTTTTACAAGTAATTTAAAAGAGAGAAAAAAACAAATTGGTATGTACCGTGCAGTTGGTGCAACCAAAAGACAAATTATTAAACTCTTTGGCAGAGAAACAATTATTTTAAGTTTAATTTGTACACCAGTAAGTCTTTTGATTTCATTTTTATTAGTAAAAATCATTCTTCCGTTTGTTGATAAAGATGCTATTTTCAAACCAAATATCTGGGTTCTTTTATGTTGTGGTTTTTTCAGTTTTATCTGTATTATTTTTGCTTCACTCATTCCTCTTGTAAGTGCAAGTAAAATTTCACCTATGCAAGCAATAAGAAAGATTGACGCAACCAGAAAAATCAAAAATTCTAAAATAAAAACAAAGAAAAACTTTATAGCATCTGACCTTATTGCTAAAAGAAATATTGCCATTTCTAAAGGTAAGCAGATATTTGTCAGTATCTTTTTAGTTATAAGCATTATATTTTCTTGTTACCTTTTTTCATATTTAGCATACGAAAAAAGTTACACTTATGAAAATAGGTATGATTATACTTTAAGCCTGTCAGGTGGTAGGGTTTATGATGGTATAAATCCACTTGATAACAATACCGGCTTCACCGAAAACCAAAAGAATGAGGTTGTGCAAAAAGAGTATATAGGTACTGCTTATGGAACGAAAGAAGTATATGCTAACATTATAGTTGATAAAATGACTGACTACTTAAAAACATATAACTGCGATATGTATGAGGATAGCTTTTCCACACTTGATTCGTTAGAAACAAACTTGAAAAATCGTACTTTTTTCAACGAGTTAAATGATTATTCCAAAGAAATAAAACGCGGTGCCAATTACGATGAATTTTTCCATAGCAAAATAATTGCATTAGATGAAGATTATTTAAAAAAATATGAAAAAAGTGTTTGTGATGGAAAAATAGATATTGATAAACTCAATAGCGGTGAAGAAATAATATTGTTAGCACCTGAAAACGCTTATTTATATATAAGTTATATAGACGAATGGGAAGATTTCTCTAATGCCGGTTTCAATGTTTTTGAAACGCCTGTGGAATATATGGATGGTAATTATATAATTTCAGAAAAACGCACTTTAAAAGCGGGTGACACAATAGACATAAGCGTTTTAACAACCGAAAGTGAAGCTGATTTATATAATTTCACCTACAACGAAAAAATCAGTGAAACAAGAAAAACTACAAAAATAGGTGCAATAGCAGAATTCTTTACAGATGATGAACTTTTATTACACTCTTTCCCCGGAATTTACGTTATCACAACAATTGATGGTTTGAATAATTTTGCAAAAAATGTACGTTACAAAGATTTAGTTTTTAATCTTAATAGACCTTGCACTGATGAAATTGATGAAGATATGACTAAAACTCTTGAAGCGATTGAAACATCAGTTTATAACTCACATTACATTTCATATTATGCTTTTAACAAAGAACAAAAAGAAATGTACACTAACCTTACTTTCATTGTTCTTGCTATAGTAATTCTTATTTTTACAATTTGTTCGAGTATTATTAACAACACATTAACTACCAATATAAGAAACGACAAAAAGAAAATTGGTACTATGCGTGCTGTTGGTGCTGATAACAAAGTAATCTTTTCTTGCTATATCAAGCAATTGCTTTCAATGTTTAAATGGGGTTACATTTTAGGTTTTGGAGGATTTTTAATTTCTTATATCACTTATTATTTATTTGTTAAATCAAACGACAACGACTTTTATATGACATTCAGTCCTTGGTTTACAATTATAATTGGTTTATTTGTTTTTGGTTTCTGCTCTTTAAATCTCTGGTTTAAAATAAAAAAAGAAACCCAAAACAGCATAGTTGAAAACATCAGGGAGTTGTGATAAATGAAACGAATTTTAATATTTTTTATGTGCCTTTCTGTTGTGGTACTCCCGTGCTTTGCTGAAAGCGATACTTTTGAAATAACCGAAGCGATAACACAGAGTACTATTACAGTACCTACTGAAAAAATAACTGAACCAACTACGGAACCCACTACTCAGAAAACTGAATCTACAACAGAAAAAACTGCTCCTGTTGTAGAAAAAGAAGAGGAAGTTGAAGAAGTCATAGAAGACAATTCTCAACCTCGTCTTATGGTAGTAAGCTACGAAATAGAAGATGGATTTATAAGTCCTGAAGAAGCAAAAATACTTACCATAACTTTAAAGAATATGCATTCTAAAAAGCAAGTAAGTAACATTAAGCTTTCTGTTTCAGAGGACTCTGACGAAATAAGACCAACAGGAATGGGTACAAAGTATGTTGACTCTATTGGAGCAAACAAATATTACACCTGGTCGGTTGAATTAAAAGCAGTACACACTGCTACTATCGGTGAGCATAAATTGAGTTTCAGTTGTGAGTACGAAGACCGGAATGGCTCTGGATACAATGCAGATGATACTTTAAGAATTGAAGTAAGACAACCTGCACTTTTAGAATTTGACGGTGCAAAGCTACCTGTTAAAGTAGTTCAGGAAGATACTGTTACAGTAAACATAAATCTGATGAATACAGGTAAAGCTCCGCTTTATAACTGCAAGGTCGATTTTAAAATTGATGGTCTTGACTCAGGTGGTAGTAGCTTTGTGGGTGAAATCGCTCCACAGGAAAATGCAACAGCAAGTGCCAATTTAAGAGTTGATTCCGAGTTAATTGGTAAGGTTACAGGCACAATTATTATAACTTATGAAGACTCTTTCGGTGAAAAGTTTGAAATAAAAAAAGATGTTGAAACTAAAATTGAAAAGAAAGTTATAAAAGCCGAAAAGCAAGAAGAAAAAGAAAAGAAAAACCCGTTATGGTGGTTATTCCTACTCGGAGGACTTCTTCTTGGTGGCGGCCTCGGTTTTGGTATTCCATTCTTTATAAATTCAAATAAACAACGAAAGAAAGATGAAGAACGACTTTAAAAACTTCACCCACAAAGCAAAACTTTGTGGGTGAAAATTATTTATATCAATCAAGTGCGTCTGCTATACCACCTAAAAGTGAACCTAAAGCACCTGCAGTTTTTGAACCTGCAGAAGCCGGAGCAGATGGCGCTGTGCTTGACACAGGGAAACCGCCGATTGTACTGTCAACAGGAGCAAGAAGCACCTTACCTGTGCCACGGTAAACATTAACAAATCCTTCACCTGAAGCTGCAGAACCTATAAGAGTTTTGCCGGAGCGTTCAACTGTAAAATCCAATGAATCACTCCACGCAATTGCAAAACTGCCATCAACCTTAAGAACATCATTTTCTAATGTAATCTCAATAAGTTCTTCTTGTGGGCAACGACATTCGAGAACTGCAATACCATTACCCTGAAGTGCTAAATTAAATAAACCTTCACCGCCGAGAACTGCTGAAGAAACATTAGAACGAGCAACTAATTTTTGTTTTATTGAAGCATCACACGCTAAAAACAAACCATCATCAAGAACAACTTTTCCATTCCATTCTGTTGTATCAAGTAAAACAATGTGTCTGTATGTAGGTTCTAATACCAGCGTACCGGTTCCCGTATATTCCGGTTTGATCGCTGACTCACCTGTCACTGAGCCTCTTAAAGTCTTTCCAAAAAAGTCTCCCACGCCCTTTAAACCGGTTGTAGCATTTACATTGCCCACCGTCCACTGCATCGCACCTGCCTGAACCGTTATATT
>JAFSBS010000084.1 GCA_017437165.1 Clostridia bacterium | reverse complement strand
GTTCGCTTATAGGAGCAATAAATGCAGTTATTTATACCGTGGCATATTTATATATGGGTGTTTATATTTCGGCGGCATCTGCATTTTTTATGAGTGTCCCGTTACAGCTTGCAACGTTCTTTAACTGGAAAAAGAATGCATATAAAAAAACCGTTATTTTTAAGAAAATGTCGGTAAAGACGAGAGTAATATCTCTTGTTGCACTTTTTGTGTTGTGGGGCATTTCAGCAGGTGTACTTACATATTTTAAATATGATTATGCAATATTTGATACTATTACATTTTTGTTGGGACTTGCAGTATCAGTTTTAACATTGTTAGCATATATAGAATACACATATCTCTGGATTGTTCAGGCAGTAACAGGGCTAATAGTAAATGTTCAGATGGTTATAAACAACCCGAAAGAAACTACCTATTTGATTTATGGTGTGTATGCACTTTATTGTGTAATTGTAGCATTTATAAATGTACAAAAGTTTTATAAAGAACAACAAAACGAAAGGAAAATATTATGAACAAGAAATTACAAGTAGCAAATATTGGTATGAAATTTGGTATGTGTCACGTTGAGGGTGCATTAAACTGTAAAGATGCAGAAATTGCAATAATCTGTGATAGTAACGAAGAAAATCTTCGATTTGCAGGTGAACGCTACAATATTCCGGAAGAAAAATGGGTAACTGATTATATGGATATTGTAAATAATAAAGATATCGATGTTGTAACAGTTGCAATCCCTGACCAGCAACACAAAAAAGTATCTTGCGATTTACTCCGTGCGGGTAAACATGTTCTTTGTGAAAAGCCACTTGCACTTACACGAGAAGATATCGAAGAAATTGTAAAAGTTGCAGAAGAGTCAAATGCAAAATTTATGGTAGGTCAGATTTGTCGCTTTACTCCAGCGTTCGAAAAAGCAAAAGAGATAATTGAGGCAGGTACAATTGGTGAACTGTATTTTATTGAGTCAGAATACGCTCACGATTATATGTTGATTCAGGAGCCTTGGAGATGTGACCCGCTTCGTCATGGTGTTATCGGCGGTGGTTGCCACGCAGTAGATTTAATAAGATGGCTTGCAGGTGACCCCCAGGAAGTATTTGCTTATGGTACGCATAGACTCTTACCACACGTTACTTATGATGACGCAACGGTTGCAGTTATGAAGTTTAACGAAAACCTTATGGGTAAAGTATTTGTTTCAACCGGTTGTAAGCGTGACTATACAATGAGAACTGTAATTTATGGTACAAAGGGTACACTTATCTGTGATAATACTTCACCTACAATGACACTCTTTACTGTTGATGAAAAACAGGTTACAAAAGAGCCTGAAACAATTGAAATTGAAGTAAATAATCACAATGCAGTTAAAGAATTTGAGGTTTTTGCAGATGCAATTCTTAATGATAAAAAAGTTCTTACAGATGCAACTGAGGGTGCAAAAACTGTTGCAGTATGCCTTGCAATTGTAGAATCAGCAAAAACAGGGGAAAAAGTTAAGCCAAATTATGAGTTTTAATTAAAAAATGGTGGGATATTATGGAAAATCAAAATAGAATAGCATTGTTAATTGACGCTGAAAATATTTCTTATAAATATATAGATACCATTTTTGATGAATTAAAAGAAATAGGAAGTGTAACAATAAGAAAGGTTTATGGCGATTTATCAAAGGAAGGGACAAAGCCTTGGGTAAATCCTATTCAGAAATATGCAGTAACACCTGTTCAGCAATATCAGAACACAAAAGGAAAAAACTCATCAGATATGGCACTTGTTATTGATGCAATGGATATTTTATATAATAATCCCGTTGAAGTTTTTTGCATTGCTTCAAGTGACAGCGATTTTACAAGACTTGCGTCAAGAATAAGACAAGAGGGTAAAATGGTTATAGGAATGGGTGAAAGCAAATCTTCTCAACCGTTTGTTAATGCGTTCGATAAATTTCAGTATTTAGACCTTCTTGATGAAGAAAATGCAGAAGCAGGTTCAGAAAAGGAAATAACTCCAATCAATGAAATCAAAAACGAAGTAATGGCATTTTTAGAGTCAAACGACGGTTATGTCGAAAATCTTTCTTTGGTAAAAAATAATATTCAAAAGAAGTTTCCTGATTTTGATAGTCGTAACTATGGTTGCTCTAAATTCTCAAAATTTATCGCACAACTTTCAGATGAAATAGAAGTTATAATAAATAATAATATAAATTTAGTAAGATTTAAAAATTCAAAAACAAGAAAAAATGTAGAAAAATTCGTAATAGATACAATATTGTCATCAAAAAAGAAGAGTCTTAATATAGGGGAAGTAAACAGAAAAGTAAAAGAAAGATACCCTGATTTTACGCCTAAAGATTACGGATATAAACAAGTTAAGCTATTTTTTACAAATATAAATGGTGTGAAATTGGTAGATACGAACAATCTCGTTGTAGAAACACACAAAAAATAATAATTATAAAAAAGCCGATAGTTGAAGAAAAAATCAACTATCGGTTTTATTTTAATCTTTTATAAACTCTAAATAACCATTCATCTGTTCATCTGTTACTCTGTAATCAGGGTGAGAGCAACAAGGAATTGTTGGTTCTTTGCCATCTGAATAATAGAAAGGTGAATCGTTATCATTTTCTAATTGCTTACGAGTTTCTTCCAAATGATAATCCGGAATGTCGTAAGGCTTACCACCATTTAAAACAGAACGGTGACCTAAAATTGCAACAGAT
>JAFSBS010000083.1 GCA_017437165.1 Clostridia bacterium | reverse complement strand
GTAAAGCAGTTGTTGTTTCTACCGGTATGGATACCGAAATGGGTAAAATCGCAAACGCTATTACCCTTGCAGAAGATGGTAAAACTCCACTTGAAATCAAACTTGAACAACTTTCGAAAATCCTCACAAAACTCGTTCTTGGTGTTTGTGCAGTAATATTTGCTTATAATATTGCTATGTACTTTATTACCGGTGATACTGCACCTATTTATGAAGTTGCTCTTGATTCATTCATTACCGCTATTGCACTTGCAGTTGCCGCAATTCCTGAAGGTCTTGTTGCTGTTATGACAATTGTACTTTCAATAGGCGTTACAAATATGTCAAAGAAAAATGCAATCATAAGAAAAATGAACGCTGTTGAAACTCTCGGTTGTACACAGATTATATGTTCAGACAAAACAGGTACATTAACACAGAATGTTATGACTGTTGTTGACTACTACGCAGAAGATGAAAAACTTTTAGCAACCGCTATGGCTCTTTGTACAAACGCAGATGTTGACGAAAACGGCAAAGGAACAGGTGAACCTGATGAAGTTGCCCTTATAAATTATGCTAAAACGTTAGACTTGGACAAAAATGTACTTGTTACAGAAAAACCTCGCGTTGGTGAAGTTCCTTTTGACTCCGGCAGAAAAATGATGAGTACTGTTCACAGTTACAATGGTAACTTTATTCAATATACAAAAGGCGCTCCCGACGAGATTCTCAAAAAATGCACTAAAGCATATATCGGTGGTCAGGTTGTTGCAATCACAGATGAAATAATTGCTAAAATTGCAGAAGAAAACACAAGAATGGGTAACAAAGCTCTTCGTGTGTTTGCAGTAGCATTTAAAGAATATACAATTGAACCTGCAGAATACTCAAGTGAGGCTCTTGAAAACGAAATGATTTTCATTGGTCTTACCGGTATGATTGACCCGGTTCGTCCTGAAGTTAAAGACGCTATTGTAGAATGCAGAAATGCAGGTATTACACCTATTATGATTACAGGTGACCACATCAACACTGCAAAAGCAATCGCGAGAGAATTGGGTATTTTAAACGATGATAGTCAGGCTATGATGGGTAGCGATATTGATAAATATACTGACGAAGAATTTGAAAAGTTAGTTGAAAACATTTTCGTTTACGCTCGTGTTCAACCTGAGCATAAAACAAGAATTGTTAATGCTTGGAGAAGCAAAGGTTATGTTACTGCAATGACCGGTGACGGTGTAAACGATGCTCCGTCAATCAAGAGTGCCGACATCGGTGTTGGTATGGGTATTACAGGTACAGACGTTACAAAGAACGTTGCAGATATGGTTCTTACTGATGACAACTTTGCAACTATTGTTTCTGCAGTTGGCGAAGGCAGAAGAATTTACGACAACATCCGTAAAGCAATTCAATTCCTTTTAGGCTCTAACCTTTCAGAGGTTGTTTCTATCTTCTTTGCAACTATTATGAGCTTTACAATTCTCAAAGCCCCTCACCTTCTCTTTATTAACCTTGTTACTGACAGTATTCCGGCTCTTGCTTTAGGTCTTGAAAAACCGGAAGCGAATATTATGAAGAGAAAACCAAGAAGCAAAAATGACGGTATTTTTTCAGGCGGTTTAGGTTTCGACTGTGCTTATCAGGGTATTCTCGTTAGTATTCTTACAATTATTGCTTTCTATATTGGCGAATTCCTTGAAACAGGACACCTCGTATTCCACCACATTCAGGATAGCTCCGAAGGTATGACAATGGCATTCTTCACAATGGCAATGTGTGAAATTTTCCACTCATTCAATATGCGTTCACAAAGAGCGTCAAGTGTTGGTATGTTATTTAAAGGTCATCACAATGTAGTTCTTTACATTGCAATGTTTGCTTCATTCCTTCTTACAACTGCTGTTGTTGAAGTTCCGTTCCTTTCAACCCTCTTTGGTTTCGCTCACCTTGATTTAACCGCTTACCTTATTTCTCTCGGTCTTGCATTCCTTATTATTCCGATTGTTGAAATCGTTAAGTTCTTCCAGAGAAAACTTGGTAAATCAGAATAATCTAAAATAAATATGAGTCCCCACAAATATCGTTTAAGATGTTTGTGGGGACTCTGTTATTGACCAAAAACCAATATTATGATATTATTTATTCACTTGAATTAAGGGGTATTTCACTTGAAGAATTTAGTAAAAATTATTGCAATTGTTTTGGTTTTTGGGTTGATTTCCCATGGTACAGGATTTTTAATTGGTACTATACAAAATAAAAATAATGAAGAAAACGGTTATAAAAAAGCCAAAGAATCTCTTAATATTATGACTCTCAATGTATGTTCGTGGAGTTTTGATGGTAAAGATTTAGAAACGCGAATTGATGGTGTAAAAAAAACTATCACCGAAAATAACATTGATTGTCTTGGTGTTCAAGAAGCAACACCCTACTGGATGACTGCACTCAACGAGAAGTTGGGTGACAAATACGCTTACATTGGTGTTGGCAGTAACACCGGCAAAGATTATAAAGAAAGTAACAATGCAGAAGATGAATTCACTGCAATTTTTTATTTAAAGGATAAATACAATGTAATTAAATCGGGACACTTCTGGCTTTCAGAAACACCTGATGAAATTTCTTACGGATGGAACTCTGCTTACAGAAGGATATGCAACTGGGTTATTTTAGAAAATAAATACACAAACACACAGTTTGTTCACCTGAACACTCATTTTGACAACGCAAGCAGTGAAGCAAGAAGACACAGTATTGGTATGATTTTAGAAAAAGTAAAAGAATTCAAAGAGTTACCTGTTATATTCACCGGTGACCTTAATTTTCTTGAAATAAGTATTGGTTATAAAGATATTACCTCTGACGTTTTAAAAGACACCAAAGTTCTTGCAAAGGACACAATGCATTCATCAACCTTCCACAACGCCGACCCGAATGCATTTAAAGATTACGTTTTAGATTACATTTTAATAAATGATGGTTTTAAAGCAGTTAAATATGAGGTTATAAAGAAAAGATATAAATACAGATATATTTCGGACCATTATGCGGTGGTTGCAAGTGTGCAAGTATGCAAGTTGCAAGGAAATAGGAATTAGGAATTAGGAACTATGAATTAGAGCTTCGCTATCGGTTTACGCATTACACTCGACCGGTTTGTTATAATAAAAAACTACTCCCACTACTGCAGGCGACTACAAGTCTGCCCCTACGATTGTGGGAGTTAATTTTTTATTTCATTTATAATGCATTATAATCTATAAAACTAATAACTAATGGCTAATCGCTAACGGCTAATAACTAGCAACTTGCACACTTTCAACTATTTCGCTTTCGGCTTTCCGAAAAATGAAGCAACAATACCACACAATACTGCGGTCATAATACCTGCAGAGCCTGCTGTTAAAGGTCCTGTCAGAATTCCGAAAACACCTTCTTCTTTTACTGCATTTTTTGTTTCCTCTGCAAGTAATGCACCGAAGCCTACAAGTGGCACGGTAGCCCCCGCCCCTGCAAATTCTTCGACATATTTATAAACACCGATACCACCTAAAATTACACCCACTACTACAAAACCCACGAGAATTTTAGCAGGTGTAAGTTTAGTTAAGTCTAATAAAAGCTGACCAACAACGCAAATAAGACCGCCGACTAAAAATGCTTTTAAGAAAATCATTATAATCACCACTGAAATTTATAAACTATATTTAGTTTATACGCTTTGGCGGGATTTATTCAATTTTCCAGAAATCAGGGAACAGAAATCAGAAATCAGGATTTAGTAAATAAAAAACACCTATCATTTAAGGTTGATTTTAATACCAACTAAAAATGATAGGGTGTAGCAATTTTAATTATCTGGTTTCTAGTTTCTGATCCCTAGTTCCTGATAATTCGCGGCAGCGAATTATTTCGCTTTCGTCTCACAATAATGACAACGATAAACTCTGTTTTCTTTATCTGTGAGATTGAAGATGTGCGGGAGTTCTTGTTCTGTTGAAGAAATGCAACGGGGATTTTTGCAATAGATTACATTTGTAAGTTTCTTTGGTAAATCTACATTTTTCTTCTCTACAAGTTTTTCATTTTTTATAATATCAATAGTTACATTAGGGTCAACATAACCTAAAATATCCATATCAATTGTAACATCGGCATCAATCTTTATAATATCTTTAACACCCATTTTTGCACTTTTAACATTTGTCATAAGTGCAACAGGGCAAGAAAGTTCACCGAGTTTCAATAAATCGTAAATTTTCATACCATTACCCGCGGTAATGTGGTCAATTACGAAACCATTTTTAATAGAATCTACTCTCATTACTCTACCCCCGTCAGTTAATCTCTAAAAGTTTAAGAATAAGCGCCATACGCATATATTTACCATAAAGAACTTGTTTAAAGTAGCAAGCTCTTGGATCTTCATCAATTGCAACACTTATTTCATTTACTCTTGGAAGTGGATGCATTATTGATAAATCTTTTTTTGCGTTCACTAACTTTTCAGGTGTGAGAATGTAACTATCTTTAAGTCTTAAATAATCTTCTTCGTTAAAGAATCGTTCTCTCTGTACTCTTGTCATATAAAGAATATCGAGTTCCGGCATAACTTCCTCTAAATTTGTAGTCTGCACATACTCTAAATTCTTCTTTTCAAGAACTTCTTTTTTAATGTAACTTGGAAGTTTTAATTCGTCAGGTGAAATTAAAACAAATTTAACTCCACTATAACGAGAAAGAGCATTTATAAGAGAGTGAACTGTTCTGCCGAATTTAAGGTCCCCACAGAAGCCAACAGTTAAATTGTCAAATCTACCCTTTTCTCTATGGATTGTAAGTAAATCTGCAAGAGTTTGTGTTGGGTGATTATGACCACCGTCACCTGCATTGATTACAGGGATAGTTGCATTTAATGACGCAACAAGTGGCGCACCTTCTTTCGGGTGACGCATAGCAATAATATCTGCATAGCAAGAAACTGTTTTTGCAGTATCTGCTACACTTTCACCTTTTGCGGCAGAAGAACTTTGTGCCTCTGAAAAACCTAAAACATTACCACCTAATTCATACATAGCAGCTTCAAAACTGAGGCGTGTACGGGTTGATGGTTCAAAGAAAAGTGTTGCTAATTTTTTACCCTTACACTTTTCGCTGTATTTCTCGGGATTATCTATAATATCATCTGCAACCTTAACAAGCTCATCTAATTCTTCAACTGTAAGGTCGAGAATATCTATAACACTTCTCATAATTTTATTCCTTCGCACCATTCACTTCGAGGTACTTTTTAATTCTTTCAACATTTTCTTTATTCTTTTCATCTTCTTCAAGATACTCAATAATATCGTAAACGTCAACAACTGAATACACAGGGAAACCGTATTCTTCGCCAACTTCTGCCATAGCAGATTTTTCAGTCTGACCTTTTTCTTTACGGTCAACCATAACAAATGTTGCGGCAACCTTTGTACCTTTAAGACCTGAAAGAATTGACATACTTTCTCTTATAGCTGTACCTGCAGTAATAACATCTTCAACAATAACAATTTCTTCGCCTTCTTGTGGTTTGTAACCAACAAAAACGCCACCTTCACCATGGTCTTTTTCTTCTTTACGGTTAAAGAAGAATGGAACATCAAGACCATTTTTTGCTAAAGCTACTGCAACTGAAACTGCAATCGGAATACCCTTGTAAGCAGGACCGTAAAGAACAGTTTTTTTGTTACCAACTTTTTCAAAATATGCTTTTGCGTAAAACTCGCCTAATTTACAGATTTGTTCACCTGTTTTAATATCGCCTGCGTTAATGAAGTAAGGGATTTTTCTACCACTTTTTGCTGTAAAATCACCAAATTTAAGAACGCCTGCACCTTCTAAAAATTGAATAAACTCTCTTTTATATGCTTCCATTTTTAATTCTCCTTAATCACAAAATTCTGCTACGCATCTTTCGTATGCTGCAACAGGGTCTTCTGCTGCAGTAATCGGTCTGCCTACAACAATGTAGTCTGAACCGATTTTTTTAGCTTCAGCCGGTGTCATAACACGAACCTGGTCGCCGATATCACCATCAGCAAAACGAACACCCGGTGTAATTGTCAAAAACCCTTTACCGCAAAGGTCGTGAACTTTACCTGCGTCGAGTGGTGAGCAAACTACACCGTCAAGTCCTGAATCTTTTGCATTTTTTGCGTAATGCATAACAACTTTGTCAATTGGTTCATTTATAAGAAGTTCATTTTTCATTCTTTCTTCACTTGTTGAAGTGAGTTGTGTAACTGCTATAAGAATAGGTCTTGTGCCATCTTCTCGTGTTAACCCTTCTAAAGCACCCTGCATCATAGCACCTGTGCCTGCTGCGTGAAGGTTTGTCAT
>JAFSBS010000082.1 GCA_017437165.1 Clostridia bacterium | reverse complement strand
CTTCAAGACGAGAAAATATGGAAAAACTTTTTAGGAAAAGACATCGTTTCCAAAAGCAATTCATCTGAATTATATTTTGAAGAGAAGAATATTGAAGGCTTTATTGGAAAGTTGGAAAGATTGTACCCTAATATTGAGTATGTTAATCGACTTATGACACATAGTTGGGGACAACAAGTCATCCGCTTCTATGACTTGGATGGTAATTTAATAGAAGTGGGAACACCGATGTAATTAACAAATTCCAAATTGTTGAACTGTTGATTAACTTCTGAACTATGGTTCTAAAGTGAGACGTACTGCCAAAAAGAAAGACACGATTTTCATCGTGTCTTTCTTTTTGTGTTTGTGTCCGCAGGACACAACTTCATTCAGCGGCACTTGTGACGATGACTTCATTACGGCTGCTAAGCCGTACTTCATTTTGCAGACACAAAACGAAGTTGCCCTTAGGCAAATGAAGTGTGGATGCAATGAAGTGTGCCTTACGGCACAATGAAGTTGCCCGCCGCAATACTTATTTACTGTATAATATGCTGTCCGGTATCAGAATGGTATATAGAATTTCAATGGAAAAACAATCACTTGTAAATTTATAATAAACATCCAATTCACAAAATAACTCTTTACTTTTTTCTCTATATATAGTAAAATGTAATGTGGGATATTTAGGTGCATTTGTCATATAAAAACAAGTGCAAAAAGGAGTTGTATTTATGGACTTAAAGTACAAAAGAGTGCTTCTCAAATTAAGTGGTGAAGTGCTTTCCGGTGAAAAGGGTCACGGCTTCGATTTTAATGTTATGAACAACATTTGTTCAGCTATTAAAACTGTTGTAGATGCAGGTGCAGAGGTGGGCATTGTTGTTGGTGGCGGTAACTTCTGGCGTGGTCGTTCTAGTGGCGATATGGACAGAACTCGTGCTGACAGCATTGGTATGCTTGCTACTGTTATGAATTCTTTAGCATTACAGGAAACATTTTTACAATTGGGTATAGATGCTCGTGTTCAGTCTGCAGTTCAGATTACCGGTGTTGTTGAAACATTTAATAAAGACAGTGCTGTAAGACATTTAGAAAAGGGTAGATTAGTTATCTTTGCAGGCGGTACAGGTAACCCATTCTTTTCAACTGATTCGGGCGCTGCTTTAAGAGCTGCACAAATTGGTGCCGATGTTCTCTTAAAAGCAACAAATGTTGATGGTGTTTATGACAAAGACCCTAACAAGTTCAGTGATGCAGTTAAATTTACAGAGATTTCTCACAATGAACTTTTAGAAAGACACCTTGCAGTTATGGATACAGCGGCTGCTGCTATCTGTCAGGAAAATAACATTCCTATTCTTGTATTTAACCTTAATAACCCTGAAAACATTGGTAAAGCAATGTGCGGTGAAAATACAGGAACAGTTGTTAAATAATCAAAAAAATACATAAAATAAATTTACGGAGGCTTTTATTATGGAAACAATTTACGCTAACACAAAAGAAAGAATGGAAAAATCAATTTCTTCATTAAAATATGAATATAATTCAATCAGAGCAGGCAGAGCAAACGCTGCTATTCTCGACAAGGTTTTAGTTGATTATTATGGAACACAAACACCTATTAACCAGATGGCTGCTATTTCAGTTCCTGAAGCAAGAATTCTTGCAATTCAACCTTGGGATGCTTCTGCTTTAGGTCTTATTGAAAAAGCAATTTTAGCGTCAGATATCGGTATCAACCCATCAAACGATGGTCACACAATTCGTCTTGTTTTTCCGGCTCTTACAGAAGAAAGAAGAAAACAATTAAGCAAAGATGTTTCTAAAATTGCAGAAGACAGTAAAGTTGCTATTCGTCAGATTCGTCGTGATTCAATTGAAAAAGTTAAGACAATGAAAAAGAATTCTGAAATCACAGAAGATGATCAGAAAAAAGCAGAAGAAAAATTACAGAAAATCACAGACGAATATGTAAAGAAAATTGATGAAATCTGCGCTGCAAAGTCTGCAGAAATTCTTGAGATTTAAAAGTTATGAAAAACCAAAAATTTGAAATTTTGCCAAGGCACATAGGTTTTATTATGGATGGTAACGGCAGATGGGCTAAAAATAGAGGGCTCAAACGCGGTGAAGGTCATATTGCCGGTGCTAAGGTTTTTAAAAAAATAGGTGAGTACTGTGCCGATTTAGGCATTGAGTGCGTAACTTTCTATGCTTTTTCAACTGAAAACTGGTCAAGACCACAAGAAGAAGTTGATGGTCTTATGGATTTATTCATTGATTATTTAATTGATGGTGACTCTCGTTTAGAAGAAAACAAAGAGCGTCAGATGAAACTTAAATTTATCGGTGAACGTGAGGGGCTTCCTGAAGAACTTTTAGAACTTATTGAAAAAGCAGAAAGAGAAACAAAAGATTATAATAAAATCACAGTTAATATTGCTCTTAACTATGGAGGCAGAGCAGAACTTGTTCATTCAGTAAAGGCTATTGCCGAAAAAGTTAAATGTGGCGAAATCTCAATAGATGACATTAACGAAGATTTAATTTCAGAAAACATCTACACAAGCGGTCAGCCTGACCCGGATATTATTGTAAGACCAAGTGGTGAGTACAGGCTTTCAAACTTTTTAACTTGGCAGTCTGCTTATTCAGAATTCTGGTTTTCAGATATTTTATGGCCTGATTTTACAACCGACGATGTAGATGCAGTTTTAGAAGATTATCAGAAGCGTCACAGGCGTTTCGGTGGTGTTTGATTTTAGAAATATTTCTTTTGAGAGTGGGTTTTTAAATGAAACAGAGAATAATTACTGGCTCAATTTGTGCAATTCTTTTTATTGGTTGTTTATTTTTAATGGATACAATCATTTTTGCGTTGGTGCTTTCGCTTATGTCTGCAATAGCAGTTCACGAAGTTGAAAAAGCAGTTAATTTAAAAAATGTACCTATAATGATTTTAAGTCTTGCACTTTCAGTTGCAATACCGGTTTTAGCACATTTTAATGTTAATGTACCGATTGCTGCGGTTGGTGGTATTTATGTAGTTTTAATATTTATATTTATGCTTATCCAATTTGAAAAGACAAAATTTGAAGAAGCAGTTACTGCAATTTTTGCGTCAGTAGCTATTCCGTATTCATTCTCATTATTCCTCGTGTTCCGCGACATAAACGAACGTTTTTCATCATATACCAAAATAGACGGTATTTTCCTCATACTCTTTGCTTGTTTCTGTGCGTGGCTTACTGATATTTTTGCTTACTTTGTCGGCAGTAAATTCGGCAAACACAAACTTTGCCCTAAAATCAGTCCTAAAAAGAGTGTAGAGGGTGCAGTTGGTGGCGTTGTTGGTGCAGTGCTTTTAAATGTCGTTTTACTTTTTGTTTTCAAAAAGTTTTTCTTCCAAGATGGAACAGGTTTAACTTACACTTCAGTAATTATAATGAGTGTTTGTCTTTCTGTTATAAGTATGTTTGGTGACCTTGCTGCATCTACTATAAAAAGAAATTTTGGTATAAAAGATTTTGGCAAACTTCTTCCCGGTCATGGTGGTATTATGGACAGATGCGATAGTCTGCTTTTCGTTTTGCCTGTTCTTTATTCATTGGTTTACATAATCAACCTTTTTTAACATAGAATAACAAATAATATGAAAACTATAAATTTATTAGGTTCAACAGGTTCAATTGGTGTACAGAGTTTAGACGTTGCAAGAACCCGCGGTTATAAAGTTGCGGCTCTCGCAGCATTTTCAGATGTAGAAAAAATTGAACAACAAATAAGAGAATTTAAACCTCAGTACGCTGCATTAGTTGATGAAAATGCGGCAGAAGATTTAAAGGTAAGAGTAAAAGATACTTCTACAAAAGTGCTTTCGGGTATGGAGGGTGTCACTTTTTGTGGTGCTGAAGCAAAAGGTGAAATTACACTCAACTCCGTTGTAGGAATGGCGGGTTTAGGCCCTACAATTAAAGCGATTGAAGCAGGTAAAACTATCGCTCTTGCAAATAAAGAAACACTTGTTGCCGGTGGCAGATTAGTCACTGATTTAGCAAAGAAAAAAGGTGTTTCTATTCTTCCCGTTGATAGTGAACATTCTGCAATTTTTCAATGCCTTTTGGGTAAGCCGACCAACAAAGCGTTAAAACGAATTATTTTAACTGCTTCCGGTGGTCCGTTTTTTGGAAAAACAAAAGAAGAATTAAAGCGTGTTACTTTAAAAGATGCATTAAAGCATCCAAGTTGGTCAATGGGACAAAAAATTACCATAGATAGTGCTACAATGTTTAATAAAGGACTTGAACTGATAGAAGCGGTTTGGCTTTTCGATGTTTCACCCGATATGATTGACATTGTTGTTCATAGAGAAAGTATTGTTCATTCACTTGTTGAGTATGACGATAATTCTGTAATTGCACAATTAGGTCATCCTGATATGCGTTTGCCAATACAATTTGCGTTAACTTATCCTGAAAGATTTGAGTCGCCTGAAAAACAACTCGATTTGTGTGATGTAGGTAATCTTACATTTTATAAGCCTGATTACGAAAACTTTCCTTGTATGGATATTTGTAAAGATGCAATAAAGGTAGGTGGCTTAATGCCTGCCGCTGTAAACTGTGCTAACGAAGAAGCAAACCTTCTTTTCAGACAGGAGAAAATAGCTTTTAACGATATTCCAAGACTTATTAAAGAGGCTTCTGCTACTCTCGAAAATAAGCAGGATTATGTTTTAGAAGATGTTTATAATACAGATATTATGATGCGTGAAACCGTAAGAAAATTAGCAAGTTCTTAATTTTTAAAAGAGGTGTTTTCAATAAATACTTTAAATGTTGCCGAAACAATTTCAAATGTATGGGGCGTTGTATGGCCATATTTAGTTGCAATTTTACTTTTTGGTGTTATTATTGCGATTCACGAATTTGGTCACTTTTTCTTTGCAAAATTGTTCAAAGTAAAAGTAAATGAATTTGCGCTCGGTATGGGTCCTGTGCTTTTTAAAAAGAAGATAGGCGAAACACAATACGCACTTCGTCTTTTTCCAATTGGTGGTTTTGTCAGTATGGAAGGCGAGGACACTGAAAGTGATGATGAAGGTGCTTTTAATAAGAAAAAACCATATCAACGCTTTATAATTGTTGCTGCCGGTGCAATACTTAATTTAATTTTAGGCGTTATTGTAGTTGCGGTTTGCCTTTCAATGCAACCCCTTGTAGGTTCAAGAAGTGTTCACAGTTTCCATGAAAAAGCTACTAGTTGTAATTATGGACTTCAGGCAAATGATGAAATTATTAAAATCAATGGTACTCACATTTATTCGAGTCGTGGTATCGGTTTTAATATGGTTCGTGACACAGATAACAAACTTGATTTAACCGTTATTCGTGATGGTAAGACAATTGAATTAAAGGATGTAGAATTCAAACAATTTGAATTTGAAGGCAGACAATATATTGAACAGGATTTCTATGTAATAGGTGAGGCTCCCGAATATGTAACTTTATTTGGGAAACAAATTGTTTCACCATCCTGGGTTTTAAATATTGCAAAGACCTCAATTTTAGATTCTGCTTCAATTGTACAAATGGTTCGTTTGAGTCTTGTTGACCTTTGTACAGGAAAATACGGAATGAAAGATGTTTCAGGTCCTATTGGTACGATATCTGCAATAGCAGATTCAACTGCGCAAGGTCCTACTGCAAAAGACAAATTATTTACAGCACTTACACTTCTTTCGTTTATTACAATAAATGTTGGTGTGTTTAATCTTCTTCCTGTTCCTGCACTTGATGGTGGCAGATTGTTCTTTATTTTAATTGAAATGATAAGAAGAAAACCAATCGATCCTAAAAAAGAAGGAATTATTCATACAGTAGGTTTAGTTTTATTACTTTTATTTATGGCAATCGTCTCTGTAAGTGATATTATCAAAGTATTTTAGAGTGAGTGAAATTAAATGGAAAAACGAGTTTCAAGACAAGTAAAAATCGGCAATAAAGTAATTGGTGGCGGTGCACCTGTTTTAGTTCAGTCTATGCTAAACGCACCGGCAGAAGATTACGAAAAAAATTTAGAACAGACATTAGCTTTAGAAAAAGCGGGTTGTGAAATTGTAAGAATGGCTGTTCCAAATCTTGAAGCCGTTAAAGTACTCGCTAAATTAAAAGAAAACACCAATGTTCCGCTTGTTGCCGACATTCATTTTGACTATAAATTAGCTCTTGAAAGTTTAGAAGCGGGTGTAGATAAAATCAGAATAAACACAGGTAATATAGGTGATTTTTCAAATGTAGAAAAAGTCGCTTCAGCCTGTCTTTCTAAAAATGTACCTATAAGAATTGGTGTTAATTCCGGCTCTGTTGAAAAAGATTTATTGTTAAAATACGGTGGTGCAACGCCTGAAGCAATGGCAGAAAGTGCATTCCGTCATATAGAGTTGCTTGAAAAATGTGAATTTTACAACACTGTTATTTCAATTAAATCTTCAGATGTAACTAAAATGGTAAAAGCGTATAAATTAGTTGCCGAAAAGTGTGATTATCCATTACATTTAGGTGTTACCGAAGCGGGTACAGAGCGTGGTTCTCTTATTAAATCCTCAATTGGTATAGGTTCACTTCTTTTAGATGGTATAGGTGATACCATTCGTGTTTCTATTACTGATACTCCAATTAAAGAGGTTTATGCAGGTTTTGATATTTTAAAAGCGCTCGAGTTAAGAGTTGAAACACCAAGAATAGTTTCTTGTCCTACTTGTGGAAGGACAAAAATTGATTTAGTATCTCTTGCAAATAAAATTGAAGACGCAGTAAAAAATATAAAAAAACCAATTAAAATCGCAGTAATGGGTTGTGCGGTTAACGGACCGGGAGAAGCAAAAGAAGCAGATATTGGCGTTGCGGGTGGCGTTAATGAAGGGCTTATATTTAGAAAAGGTGAAATATTAAGAAAAGTAGCAGAAAAAGATATTGTTAGTGAATTATTAAAGGAAATAGAAAGATTATGAGTGATTTGTTTTTAGATGTATTCGGGGAGTACATAAGCGAACCGAAATACAGAGAAATGTTGAAAGATACAACATTTTCTGATTTGTATATACATAAAGATGATTTGAAACTGACTGCAAATCTTTATTTTAAAGAATTTAAAAATATTATGTGTCTTAAAGCTACTGCTAATGAGATTAAAGTTGCTTTAAGATTTAAAACGGTTGAATTTAATTTCTTTTTACCACCTGAAGCATTAGATTACAGTTGTTTTCCAATGCTTTTAAAAGTGTTGAAAGTAAATGTTCCGCAAACAAACGGATTTTTAGATAAGTCTGAATATACCTACGAAAACGATACTTTAACTATTAAATTTTTATCCGGTGGGTGCGATATTTGTAAAAATGCCGCTGCCGATACATTTTTAGAGAATTATATTTTTGAGCATTTTGGTAAAAAAATTACAGTAAATCTCGAAGGTGAAAATAGCAATTTAGAGGATTTTATCAGAATTCAGGAAGAAATTGATGCTGTTAACAATCGTGTTCCTGAAGAAGCACCTAAAGAAAGGCGTGTTATAGAAGGCATACCGCTTTATTTAGAAACGGCAACCTCTATTTATGGAAATGAGATTAAAAAAGACCCTATAAATATGAAAGATATTACGGTTGAAGAGGGCGAGGTTGTTGTCTGGGGTGATATTTTCAAATTAGAAACCAGACTTGTAAAAGAAGAGAAATTCCGTATTATTGAATTTAATGTAACCGACTATACTTATTCATATATGGTAAAGTTGTTTGGTCAGGCTGAAAAATTTGAGTCCCTTGTTTCGAAATTAAAAGAGGGTATGACCGTTATTGTTCGTGGTTATCTTGAATTTGATACATATAAAGGCGATACCATAATTGATGCAAAAGCAATTTCTACGGTTCAGAAATTTGAAACTACTGACGATGCAGAAGAAAAACGTGTTGAACTCCATCTTCACACCAATATGTCTGCTATGGATGCTATGAGTAGCGCAAAGTCATTAGTTAAACGAGCAATGAGTTGGGGACATAAAGCAATTGCTATTACTGACCATGGTTGTGTACAAGCATTCCCTGAAGCGTGTAACACTGCAAAAGGAACAGATTTTAAAATTATTTATGGTTGCGAATGCTACCTTGTAGATGATTATAATTCAGATGGCACAACTATGGATGCTGAGGATATTAAAAAATCAAAAAGCTATCACTGTATTTTACTTGTTAAAAATACAGTTGGTTTAAAAAATCTTTATAAACTCATTTCTGCTTCAAACTTAGAATATTTCTACAAAAGACCAAGAATGCCGAAAAGTCTTATAGAAAAACACAGAGAAGGCTTAATTATTGGTAGTGCCTGTGAAGCAGGTGAGCTTTATAGTGCATTTCTTGAAAGAAAAAGCCTTGAAGAACTTATAAAAATCGCAGAATTTTACGATTATCTTGAAATTCAACCAAATGGAAACAACAGCTTTATGATTACTAAAAATGATGAAGAGTATGACAGAGTAAACTCTTTTGAAGATTTAGAACAGATAAACCGTGAAATTATCGCTTTAGGTGATAAATTAGGCAAGAAAACTGTTGCTACCGGTGACGTCCACTTCTTAAATGAAGGTGATGCGAAATTCAGGGCAATCTTACAAGCGGGGCAGGG
>JAFSBS010000081.1 GCA_017437165.1 Clostridia bacterium | reverse complement strand
TTTAACGGGTTCACATTTTTAAGAGTTATATTAGAAACAGGCAGAACTCACCAGATTAGGGTTCATTTTTCTCACAGAGGAACACCTGTTGCGGGTGATGCAGTTTATGGTAATCCTAAAAAAACTTATGGTTTAGAAGGGCAGTGTCTTCACGCAGCGGTTCTTGGATTTATACACCCTATAACAAACGAGTATCTTGAATTTTCATCGGATTTACCGGAATACTTTGAAGATTTTTTAAGGAGAATTAAGTAATGTCGGCAGATTATTCCAAATGGCTTGTTGTTTCGGATATTGACGGAACACTTAATAACAAATTAAGAAGATTGCCACAAAAAAATAAGACTAAAATTAAACAGTATGTCGACAATGGCGGTTATTTTACACTTTGTTCAGGCAGAAATTTACAGTCGTTGACACCTCATTATAAAAAATTGGGGATTGAAACCCCGGCATTGTTTTTGAATGGTGCTGGTATTTATGATTTTAAAACCAATAAAATGTTGAGTTTTACAGGTGTAAGTGAAGAAACTGAGGAGAAAATTAAAGAGTGTGCTTCTTTGGTGAAACAGGCAGAAGTCTCTGTTTTTACTGATGATATGATTTATCATATAAAACCAAAACTTTTTGGTTACATAATGTCATGGGCAGATAATTTAGATAATACTGTGTGTAAAGATTTAAACGAAGTACCAAGAGGCAAATGGGGTAAAATAATTTTCTTTGGTCTCCCACATACACTTAAAAAGGTTCTTGAATATTTTAACAAAGACGAAATAAAACCTCTTTGTAATGCGTTCAGAAGTTCACTTTTAACAGTTGAAATTGTAGCGAAAGACGTAGATAAGGGAAAAGGTGTTATGCGTCTTGCAGAGATTTTAGGAATTGAAAAAGAAAATATTGGTGCAATAGGGGACTATTACAATGATGTACCAATGCTCAGGACTGTAAATCACCCTGCGTGTTGCGCTCAGGCACCTGATGATATAAAGTCACTCGCTGAATATGTTACTTGCCACTGTAACAAAGGTGCAGTAGCAGATTTTATAAATTATTTAGAAAATGAATATATATTAAACGGAGGGAAAAACAATGGATAACTTATCCAAAAAAGAACTTTCTGTAATTGCTACAAAAGTTCGCAAAGGTATTATTGAAGGTACATTCAATGCAAAATCAGGTCATCCGGGTGGTTCTTTGTCAATAGCAGAAACACTTACATATCTCTATTTTAAAGAGATGAATATCGACCCACAAAAACCTGTAATGGAAGAAAGAGACCGATTTGTTCTTTCAAAAGGTCACGCAGCACCTGCTCTTTATTCTGTTATGGCACACAGAGGATTTTTCCCTGTCGAAGATTTAAAAACTTTAAGAAAAGTTGGCTCAAAATTACAAGGACACCCAAGTATGCGCTATTTAGAGGGTGTTGATATAAGCACAGGCTCACTCGGTCAGGGTATTTCTGCCGCTTGTGGTATGGCTTTAGGTTCAAAACTTAAAGGTGACAAATTCAGAGTTTACACTATTTTGGGCGATGGTGAAATTCAGGAAGGTCAGGTTTGGGAGGCTGCTATGT
>JAFSBS010000080.1 GCA_017437165.1 Clostridia bacterium | reverse complement strand
TTGCTAAAAGAGTTGATAATAATTTTTTAGTTTTTTTCATTGTTTTCTCCTTTGATTTTATATTTTATTTAATACCATTATGGTATTTAATACGCTGTCATTCCCGGAATTCTTTGAACCCCTGGTTTTGAAGAACCTAATTCAGGAGCACCAGGTGTTTTTCCCGGACTCGCATCGGGGAAAATTTCAATAACCTCCGGCGGTTCCCAATACGCAGGATAGGTTTCTTCAGACCTTGTAGGATAATCGTCGTTGTTGTTATCCTGATCATAGGTTGTCAACATTCCCTCTCTAAGCATTATTTCAATAACATGTTTATTTTCCTCTATTGCCATCGAAAAAACTTCTCTATACTCCGGGTCAATATCATCAAGATTAAATACAGGCTGGGTTTCATAGTAAATATTTTCTTCAGTTATTTCCTGTTCTGTTGTAACCTCCGTCACCGGCTCTGTTGTAGTTTCTTCTTTGTAAACCTCGGTTGTTGGTTCTTCTGTAACCACTTCTTCAACAACAGGTTTTTTCTCTACTTCGTTTTTTGCAGAAACTTTTGGTACTGTTGCAAAGAATACAAAAGAACAAGCAGCAACACCCAAAAACAAAACTAAAACTGCCTTCAAAGTCTTTTTATAAGACACGACCGCTTTTATTCTTTCTTTTATACTTACTTCGCCAAATCCCAACGGGTAAATAAGACCTCTGCCCTCATTTACCGCACAACTTAAAAGTGCTTCTGCGTAAGATTTTCTTTTTTCCAATGTGTAATTTTTCACAACGCGTTCATCACAAGCAAGTTCAATATCTACTGTAAGAAGTTTAAAACAAACCCATACTAATGGATTATACCAATGAACTGCAAGTAATATAAATGCCACAAGCTTTGTTATATTATCAAAGCTTTTAATGTGTGATTTTTCGTGCGAAACAATGTAAGAAAGTGTTTCATCATCTAAATTAAACGGTATAAGTATTTTAGGTTTTATAACACCTAAAACAAATGGTGAAACTACCTTTTCACTCTGGAAGATGTTACCTTCCATTTTTATTGCATCGCTTGAATTTTTATGTAATCTCCAAAAACTAACTGCGCCATAAATCAAGATAATTGAAGCAACTATTGCCCACACTCCGTAGAATTCAATTTCAGTGTTTACTGAATTACCCACACTTTCTACCTGTGGCAAAACAACATCAGTAGCGACACTCCCCAGTTCACTTGTTGTTTTTGTAACTGACTCCGGAATAAGACTGAATTTACTTTCTATATTAAATGGTAATATCAGTTTTATTGCTACAAGAAGCCATAAAAATAATCTTGAATTTTTTGACGAGTTTTTAAACAAGAAACGAATTAAAAGTATTGCTATTATAAAAACATTGGTTGACAACGTTACAGAAAACAGCAATTCAAACATTTCTTTCATAAATTACTCTCCTGCGTTTTCAATAATCTTTTTAATTTCATCAATATCTGTTTTACTTAACTTTTTGCTTTTTGAAAAAGCTGCAATAAATGCAGGTAAGTTGTTTTCAAATTTCTTCTCAATAAGTTCACTGACTTCAGAAACCTGAATTTCTTCTTTAGTGTAAACAGGTATTACTGTTGAACCTTCTTTTCTTAAAATCCCACGTTCTTCAAGTCTTTTAATTACCGTGTATGTAGTAGTTCTTGACCAACCAATTTTCTCTTTGCAAACCTTTGCAAGATTTGACATAGTCATCGGTTCGTTTTCCCACATAATAAGGCAAAAACGATATTCGCTTTCAAATACTTTTGGTATTTCCATTTTACAAAACTTCCTTTCATATAACCCGAATCAAACAAGAGTTTAACTCAATAGACAAATAATACTATTTTTATAAAATAATGTCAATAGAAAAAACAGTTAATCGACAAAAAATCGATTAACTGTTGGTTTTTTAATTAAATATTATATCATCATTCAACTCTTCGAGTCGTACATTATACGCTTCCATAATATCTTCTTCAAATGGAAGCACAGGATTTTCTACACCCAACTTCTTCATAAGTTCTTTTGTGAAAAGTGGGTTTGAAATAAGAAACGGACCTAAAAGATAAGTGCCGAAGAAATTATTTCGTTTTACACCCTCAACCTTTGCCTCTTTTGAAGCACCGTAACCTTTTTCTACCTTTATAAACACATCATTTTCATCTATATTATAAGTGTGAGTAAATCTGCTTGTGTAACCCACAATATCAATATTTTCATACTTACCTAAAACAAGTGAATTGTGTCTTGCAGGAATAGTTCTTACAGAATTAAACGAGAAAATGTTAAGTCCGTCTATTTTAGTACCGTCTGCATTTTCGATATATTTACCGAAAATCTC
>JAFSBS010000079.1 GCA_017437165.1 Clostridia bacterium | reverse complement strand
GAAAAAGGTGCAAAAAAAGTTG
The DNA here is from genome assembly GCA_017437165.1 of Clostridia bacterium. GTDB lineage: Bacteria > Bacillota > Clostridia > Oscillospirales > Acutalibacteraceae > DTU089. The sequence goes on along the minus strand of JAFSBS010000079.1, from coordinate 2,662 downwards.
TTGTTACTGACCTTGCCAGAAGTGATATGGCAGAAAATGTTGAAGATGCTTTTAGATACAGTAAATTAGTACTTGCTACAACTACTTATAATGGTGAAATCTTTCCTTTTATGAGGGAGTTTATTCACGAATTAACAGAAAGAAATTACAGTAACAGAAAAGTTGCTTTTGTTGAGAATGGTAGTTGGATGCCAATGGCTAAAAAAGTAATGATTAAAATGCTTGAAAATGCTAAAAATATTGAATATTGTGAGAATTCTGTTAAAATATTATCATCTTTAAGTGATGATAATTTTGATGAGATTAACAAAATGGCAGATGAGTTGTTATGAAATTAGTTCTTTTAACTGCTTTTGGCGTCGGTGGCGCTACAGTAATTGGTTCTTTAATAGGTTTTATTTTTAAAAAGATTTCGCATAAATTTTCTGATATTGTTTTGTCGTTTGCTGCAGGTGTTATGCTTGCTGCTGCAGTGTTAGGTTTAATTTTACCTTCTTTGGAATATAGTGGTGAATTTGGTCTTTTGGTAACAATTACAGGGATTTTTGTTGGTGCGTTTGCACTTAATCTTATTGATAAAATGGTTCCGCATCTTCATAAATTAGTTGGTGCAGATTTTGAGGAACATAAAAACTCAAGTCTCAGCAAAGTTCTTTTATTTGTAACCGCGATTGCAATTCACAATTTACCTGAAGGTATTGCCGCAGGCGTCGGTTTTGGTTCGGGTGATACTTCACAAGCACTTATAATAGCAGGTGGTATTGCTTTACAGAACATTCCTGAAGGTATGGTTATAATTTCGCCAATGCTTTCTGCGGGTGTTTCACCAAAAAGGACTTTTATCTGTGCAATGATTACCGGGCTTATTGAAGTTGTTGGTACTATGATTGGTTTCTTTGCAGTTACTGTAGCTTCTGCGATTTTACCTTTTGCTTTGGCGTTTGCAGGTGGAACAATGCTATATGTTATCAGTGATGAAATGATTCCTGAAACTCACGCGCACGGCAGCGAACGTGGTGCAACCTACGCTTTATTAGTAGGTTTTTGTGTAATGCTTATTACAGATACTTTACTTGGTTAGGGGATATTTATGAAAAAAATAATTGCGGTATGTTTAATATTGACTTTATTATTGGTTTTTGTTGGTTGTGGAAAAAAAGATGAAGTACCAACTACAACAACTCCTTATGTAGATACAGGTTTAAATAATAATTATAATAATGACTATGTTGATAATTCTCATACTGATACTACATATTCTGTCACAGTTACTGACACTTTATCAACAACAGTCATAGTAGGAGATTCACAGTCCTCTACACAATCTATTCAATCTGATAGTACTACTGCCTCACAAACAGTTCCGGATAAACCAATAACTACATCTGCGCCAAAAGGTTTAATACCGAATAGTATTGAAAGTAGCGATGGGATAGAAAAAGCAACTTATAATATGAGTGAAAGAACATATATTGTTTATTATCCGTCAGAATTATTAAGCAGTAATTCAAAATTTGCAATTCTCTCGTGGGCCAACGGTACCGGTTGCGCACCATCTTTATATGACAATTTATTAAAAGAAGTAGCAAAGGGAGGCTTTATTGTAGTCGCAAGTAGCGAAACTATGGCGGCGGATGGTACTGCACAAATTGCCGCTATTGATTTTGTAATTGAGGAAAACACAAACAAAACAAGTGCTTTATATAATAAAGCTAATTCAGGTAAAATTGGTGCGTTTGGTCACTCGCAAGGTGGCAGAAGCTCTGTTAACGCAGGTGCTATTGATAATAGAATAAATTGCGTGCTTTCACTTGCAGGTAGTAACTTTGTTGAAGAAGCGGAAAAACTTTCAAAACCGGTTTTATTTATGGCAGGTAGTAAAGATAAAATTGTGGATGCTGACAAATGGCTTGTAACCGCTTACAATGCGGTAACAGGTCCTGCGGTTTATGCTTCTCTTAATGGTGCAATTCACACTACTTGTTGTTCAAATCCAACAGCTTATTCAAATTATATAATAAATTGGTTTAATGCATGGTTATTTAATGATAACAATGCAAAAGCGATGTTCACAAATGGTGGCACATTTTCAACTGATTCAAATTGGTCTGGATATATGTCGAAAGGGTTTTAGTTTTTAGCGGTGGACTATATGAAAGAAATAAAATCACGGGAAATTATATTTAACAGACAACTTGTTCGTTTTTTGATGTTGGCTATTATTGGGACAATTGTTATATTTTGTGAGTGTTATTTTTATAAAGAAGACCGAAATCTTGTTGGTTTAATTATAGGTATTCCTCTTGCTGTTATATATTTTATTATAATTTTAATTTCACCGATTTATTATGTGTTTGATGAAAATGAACTTATAATTAAATATTTTTGGGGATTAAATGAAATAATTCCATATAAGCAAATTTATATGGTTTTAACTGACGTTAATTATAAATTCTGGTTTCCTCTAAAAAGCTTTGAGATATTTTATCCACATGAGGAAAAATTTCCTTTGAAAAGTACAATACATAAATCCAGAAGAACAAAAAGGTTATTACAATATCACACAAATTTAGAAATTGAGTAGGTTATTTATGCTTTATTATTCGCTCGTTATAATTGCAACTGTAATGTTTGCTGTGCAATTTTTATTCTATCAAAAATT
>JAFSBS010000078.1 GCA_017437165.1 Clostridia bacterium | reverse complement strand
GTTTCTACAACTACTTCAAGAATTGCAAAAAGATTTGATGATTTTACTTCAATTAAAGTTATTGCAGACGCAGGCTTTGACGCAGTTGACTACTCTATGTTCTGTATGAATGAAGAAAAAAACTGTATTTTAAATACAGATAGTTACAAAGAGCATATTTTAAAAGTGAAAGAATATGCCGAAAGTCTTGGTCTTCACTTTAATCAGGCACATGCGCCATTCCCGACTATAAAAGAAGGGGACGAAGAATATAATAAAGAAAATTTACCAAAAGTAAAAAGAGCAATTGAAATTGCGGGTATGTTAGGAATAGAAAATATTGTTATTCACCCTGTTGTATTTAAAGAAAATCAAAAAGAAAAAAATATAGAGTTATATATGAGTCTTTTGGAAGACGCTAAAAAAGCGAATGTAAAAATTGCTCTTGAGAATATGTTTGGCAAAACAAACCCTGAAACAAATAAAAAAATGCCTAATGTCTGCAGTCTTGGCGAAGAATTTGCAGATTATTATGACGCATTACCAAAAGAGCATTTTTCTTGTTGTGTAGATATTGGTCACTGCGGTCTTGTTGGTTCTACTGCCGGTGAAATGATAAGAACATTAGGAAGCAGAGTAGCTTGTCTTCATACTCACGATAATAATGAATTTGACGATTTGCACTACCCACCATTTATGTTCGACTTAGATTGGGATGACATAGCAAATGCATTGGCAGAAATTGATTACAATGGTTACATAACTCTTGAAAGCGACTGTGTTTATGACCAGATGCCACTTGATATTGTTCCATATATGGCAAAATATATGTGTGAAGCGGCAAAAAAACTTGGCAGAATGATAGAAGATTATAAAAAGGAGTTAGCAAAATGAATTTTAGTGAAATAGCAAAAACACGACAATCTTGTCGTATTTACGATAACACAAAAATTGTTGAAGACGAAAAAATTCAGGCAATTTTAGAAACTGCAATTCTTTCTCCATCTGCTTGTAATGCACAACCATATCACTTTACTGTATGTAAAGGCGAAAAAGCAAAAGAAGTAGCAGAAGCAACAAGAGGAATGGGTATGAATAAATTTACTGAAGATGTACCTGTTATGATTGTTATTTCTGAAGAAGCATATAATAAGACAGCGGGAATCGGCTCTAAAATTAAAGACAATGATTACCGTTCAATTGATATAGGAATTGCCACTGCATATTTGACTGCAGAAGCTACTGCGCAAGGGCTTGAAACTTGTATTTTAGGTTGGCTTGATGATAAAAAAATCAGAAAAATCTGTGATTTAAAGCACCCTGTAAGACTTGTTATTGCTTTAGGTTATCCAAAAGAAAATTACGAATTAAGAGAAAAAAAGAGAAAATCATTTGATGAATTGATTACTATAATTGAATAAAAATTGTGGCTATTTGTGTAAAATACAAGTAGCCTTTTTTATTGCAAATTTTTATTAAAAGTGATATTATATATAAGTTCAAAAAACCAACTATTAAAATGGAATCAGTTGAAAATACTGAACGAGCCCGTCGCCGTGAGTGAATTTTCAAATTTTTCTTGTGCCACATACCGCAACGTAGCAGACAAACCATTGGATTTTTTAAATCTGAGAAGGTGAAAAATTTTCACAAGTCGGAATACTTTTTATTAGTTGCTTTTCTTAAACTTTGCGAGTGCCGAAAAAAGAATTGAAAAAATAAATAGTGGTAAACCCACAAAGGAGAAAGAAAATTTATGAAAACTAAAATTTTTAGTAAGAAATTATTAGTTACTCTTTCAATTGTGCTTATTGCGGTTATGGCACTCGTTGTTGCAGGATGTACTAATAACAACCAAACCGAAAATCCACAAACAGAAAACACTACTGCCGAAGTCACC
>JAFSBS010000077.1 GCA_017437165.1 Clostridia bacterium | reverse complement strand
GACCGGGGATGTTGTTGTGCAAAGACGTGTAAAATACTGGTGTGGTTGCACATTCCCGGGCGGTCACGTTGAGAATGGCGAGAGTATTTATGACAGCGCAGTACGAGAAGCAAAAGAAGAAACAGGTCTTACTGTTCGCAATTTAAAATATTGCGGTATGATGCACTGGCATAACACAGACACCAATGACAAATATTTTGTTCACTTTTATAAAACTACCGATTACACGGGTGAGCTTATAGACAAAACTGACGAGGGAGAAGTGTTTTTCGCAAGTATCGAAGATTTAAAGAAAATGGAACTCTCTCCAAATTTCAGTAAGTATCTTACTATGTTTTTAAGTGACGACCATTTTGAAATCTTCTGTAATTGGAATGAAGATATGAAAAAAGACGGAGAACCGGAGTGGAACTTTCAGTTTCAATGAATTAAAAATTAAGAATGAAGAATTAAGAGTTTCGGAAGGCTTCGCCTTGATTATAATTATTTATCAATTAAAAGGACATCATCCTATCATTTTTAGTTTACGAAAAACTTTAAATGATAGGATGATTTCATATTTAAGATACTTGCAACTGCTACAAATGATAGAATGTAGTTTTGTTATCTGTTTTCTAATTCCTGATTTCTATTTCCTGATTCCTAAATTTAACCTTGCATTTAAGCATAAAATAGTGTAAAATAGAACTATCTATTTTTTGGAGTGATACTATGAATTATAAACTTACCAAGAAACAGGCAAAAGAAATGCTTGAGAACAGACTTCTTCATTTCTTTGGTGTTTCTACAGAAAATGCTACAAATGAGCAATATTACAGAGCAATTGCTATGATTCTCAGAGATATGATGACAATGGGCAGAGGCGAAACTGTCAAAAAATCTGATGAAACAGGCAAAAAGAATGTTTATTATCTTTCGATGGAATTCCTTATGGGACGTTCCCTTAAAAATAACCTTTATAACCTTAATCTTACCGATACTTTTAAAAGTGTTCTTAAAGATTTAGGTATTAAATTAGATGACCTTTATGAATGCGAACCTGATGCAGGTCTTGGTAATGGTGGTCTTGGCAGACTTGCCGCTTGCTACCTTGATGGTCTTGCAACACAAGGTTATTCTGCACGTGGTTATTCTATTCTTTATGAATATGGTATTTTCCGTCAGAAACTTATTGATGGTAAACAAACTGAACTTCCTGACAACTGGCTCCCGGGTGGCGACGTATGGCTCGTACCAAGAGAGAGCAGTTCAGTAGATATTACTTTTGAAGGTACTGTAAAAGATACCTGGGAAAATCAGTACCACCACGTTGAAATTGAAAATGGTACAGTTATAAAGGCTGTTCCTTATGATATGTTCGTTCCGGGTAAAGATGGTAAATGCGTAAGCATTCTCCGTCTCTGGACAGCAAGGGCACCTGAATTTGATATGAAACTTTTTAACGAAGGTGACTACATTCGTTCAATGGAACGTCAGGCAATGGCAGAAGTAATAAGTAAAGTTCTTTATCCGTCAGATAATCACCCGGAGGGTAAGGCTTTAAGACTTCGTCAGCAATATTTCCTTGTATCTGCTTCAATTCAGGATATTGTCCGTAAACATTTGAGGGTTAACGGTACTCTCGAAAACTTCTCACAAAAGAATGCTATTCATATTAACGACACACATCCGACAATGGCAATTCCTGAACTTATGAGAATTCTTCTTGATGAATGTGGTTACGGTTGGGATGATGCGTGGAACATTGTTACCAATACAATGGCTTACACTAACCATACAGTTATGAGTGAAGCACTTGAATGCTGGAGTGAAGAACTTGTTAAAAGACTTATTCCACGTGTTTACGAAATTATTAAAGAAATTGACAACCGTTTCAGAAGTTATATCTGGGAGACAACTCACGACGCAGACTATGTAGAAAGAACTGCTGTTATTTCAGGTGGAGTTGTCCGTATGGCTAATCTCTGTGTTGCTACTTGTCACAGCGTCAATGGTGTTTCTGCACTTCACAGCCAGATTTTAAAAGATACGCTCTTTAATGATTATTACCGTTTGATGCCAGAGAAATTTACAAATGTTACTAACGGTATTGCTCACAGACGTTGGCTCTGTCAGGCAAATCCGAGACTTACCGCATATTTAAAAGAACTTCTTGGTAATGATAAATTCGTTTACGATGCAGATAATCTTTCAAAACTCAATGAATATAAAAATGACAAAGATGTTCTTAATAAATTAGCTGAAATCAAAATGGAAAACAAAAAAGACTTTGCCGATTTTATTAAGAAAACAACCGGTCAGGAACTTGATGTTAATTCAATTTTTGATGTTCAGGTTAAACGTCTTCATGAGTACAAACGTCAACATCTTAATGCTTTTAACATTGTACTTGATTATCTTACAATCAAAGAAAATCCAAGTGCAGAATTCACACCGCACACTTATATTTTTGGTGCGAAAGCGGCTCCGGGTTATCACGTAGCACAAAGAATTATTTCATTTATTTTAGCACTTGCTGATTTAATAAATAATGACCCGGATGTAAAAGGCAGACTTAAAGTTCTTTATGTTGAAGATTACAATGTAAGTAATGCAGAAAAACTTATGCCTGCGGCATATGTTTCAGAGCAGATTTCTCTTGCAGGTAAAGAAGCAAGTG
>JAFSBS010000076.1 GCA_017437165.1 Clostridia bacterium | reverse complement strand
CATAAAGAATGTGTGCGACTGCATTTTTTTGGTGTGTACGCAACTCTATTTCAGAATTCATATTGTGGAATATGATATGGCTACCATCATATTCGCGTGGACGAATACTGTTGAATTTTTCATTATAGATTTTACAAAGTCTTTCTCTGCGATGTGGGTCTTTCCATATCCAGTCTTTGAAACTTTGTTTAATCTGTTCTTGCTTGCCTTGTGCAATCGCTGTTTCTTTAGTGTTTAATACTGCTTGTTTCTTTCCGTTTTCATCGTAAACATAATCGAAAATACGCACATCTTTAAGATTGAGTGTTTCTTCGATAATACGGTATGCGTTTATTCGCTTTGTACCGTATGTTTTAAGAGCTTTTACACCTCTGTCATAGGTTTTGTTGCTTATATTCCAGTCGGCTGAATATGGAGAATAATGCACCCGTATATTCCTTTGCTCATAAAACGGTGTGCCTAAAAGTTCATAGACAAAAGTCTGAACTACATCTTCAGGTATCCAGGTTGCACCAAGTGATACAGCAATTTCACTTGCTGACAAGTCTTTTGGTTGCACTTTTTGAAGTGCTTCGACATTGGACTCAAAATCAGCATTGATTTCTGCCAATGGTTTTACATAAGCAAGCTTTTCTCTTACATTTCCTGAAAGATATTCGTCTGCAGTTAAATACTTTTTCTCCGTTAAAGAGTTTTCATTATATTTCGGATTAAGAAAAATAACTCCCTTTAAGTCGGTAAAAATTTTTTCTTCTGTCTTCCCGGTAAGAGATTGCATAAATCCCATATCGATACAAGCTCGTTCGCCTAAAGATACTGCAAGAGCTTCACTTGAAGTATCAACTCTTGTTACTTTAATATGAGGATTTATTGTACGCTTGAAGAAGATGTCTGCTTTGCGTTCCAACTTGCCCTCATCGTCAAGGTGCTCAAGAGAAGATAACAAGTGATAAGAACTATCATCTTCAAACACACGGCGGTTTGCACTACTATTGATAAGACCATATTCTTTTGTGAATCTGTCATATATAATGTTTAGATGCTCTTGCTGACGCTTTATATCTTCATCAGGATAGTTTTCTGTTTGAAGTTCAATCAAGCGTCTTAAACTGTCTCTGATGGCAACCATACCCATAATTCTTTTTTTACCCATTGTAGATTCATCAACGATTACCATTCGTGAATCTTTTCGGTAATACACAACATTATCTAAAACAACAAAAGAAAAATTCCTTACAGATGCATCTGCAGGAATAGAATTATCAGTTGATTCAATTTCGTTATCTACTTCATATTTTGTTATTTCGCCATTGATGTTTGATATTGCCTTATTCAATTGTTCTTCGAGAGAATAATTTTCTATCGGCTCACAAGTTGCTTCTATTCCAAAGCGACCTGAAACCATTTTCATTTCGCCAAGTATCATTTCAGGGTGTTGAATGAAATATGAGTTCATTACAATACCGTTTTCATCGGTATCGAGATGCACCCAGTCAGGTTCAACATCAATAATATGGTCTCTTTTTTGTAAAATAAGAACATCTGAAACAACTTCTGTACCTGCATTCCCCATAAAAGCATTGTTTGGCAATCGTACTGCACCAAGCAATTCTGCTCTTTGTGCAATATATTTGCGAACTGCAGGACTTTTCTTATCCAATGTACCTTTACTAGTGATAAAAGCCATAACACCACCAGGACGAAGTTTATCAAGGGATTTTGCAAAGAAATAGTCGTGAATAAGGAAATTATGTTTATCATATCGTTTGTCAGCTACCTTAAAATCGCCAAAAGGTACATTGCCAACAACCACATCAAAGAAGCTATCAGGAAGATTTACTTTTTCGTATGGTTGTGCTGCTATAGAAGTTTTTTGATATAACTGCTGTGCAATACCTGCAGAAATACTGTCAAGCTCTACACCGTGCATTTTGCTGTTTTTCATTGCTTCAGGCAACATTCCGATAAAATGACCTATTCCACAAGATGGTTCTAAAATATTTCCTTCGGTAAAACCCATTTTTTCAATTATCTTGTATATTGCCTGAATTATTATAGGTGGTGTATAAAACGCTGTTAAAGTGCTTT
>JAFSBS010000075.1 GCA_017437165.1 Clostridia bacterium | reverse complement strand
GGATATACAGGTGATACATATTGTTCAAGATGTAAAACTACAGTTTCAAAAGGTAGTACAATTGCAAAACTCGGTCATAACACAAGTGTTATCAATAGAAAATCAGCAACCTGTACACAGACCGGATATACAGGTGATACGTATTGTTCAAGATGCAAAACCACAATTTCACAAGGTAGTACAATTGCAAAGCTCGGTCATAGCACAAGTGTTATAAATGCAAAAACTGCGACTTGTACCCAGACCGGATATACAGGTGATACATATTGTTCAAGATGTAAAACTACGGTTTCAAAAGGTAGTACAATTGCAAAGCTCGGTCATAGCACAAGTGTTATCAATAGAAAATCAGCAACCTGTACAGAGACCGGATATACAGGTGATACATATTGTTCAAGATGCAAAACTACAGTTTCAAAAGGTAGTACAATTGCAAAAATTGCACATAAAACAACAGTAGTGAATGCAAAATCAGCAACCTGTACACAGACTGGTTATACAGGGGATACAAAATGTACAGTTTGCGGTACAGTTACAGCGACAGGTAAAACAATAGCTAAAGTTGCACACAGAACAACATTAACTAATGTAAAAAACGCAACCACCAAGGAAACGGGTTATACAGGTGACAAGGTTTGTTCTGTATGTCAGACTGTAGTTGAAAAGGGTAAAGAAATACCAAAGCTTGCAGTTTCTCTCGCACCCCCAACAGTAAGAATTGCAAATACATCAAAAGGCATTAAAGTAACTTGGAACGCAGTGGAAAATGCTGAAAGCTATATTGTTTACAGAAGAGTTTACAATGCTTCAACTAAAAAATGGAGTGGTTGGTCAAGGCTCAAAACTGGCATAACATCAACAAGCTACACTGATCAAACAGTAAAACTCGGCACAAACTATCGTTACACAGTAAGAGCTGTAAATGGCTCTGTAAAGAGTGTGTATAAAACAACATCAACATTAAAATACAATGTAACGCCAACTGTAAAAATCGTAAATGCCACAACAGGAATTAAAGTAAACTGGAGTACTGCGGCAAATGCAACAGGCTACACAGTATATCGTTCACAGTACAACACAAAGACTAAAAAATGGACTTCCTGGAAGAATATGGGAACTGCAAAGGCAAACAAAACTTCGTGGACAGATAAAAAGGTGACAAGTGGTGTTAAGTATAAATATACTGTAAGAGCTTGTAACGGAAAGTTTAAGAGTGACTACAAATCAAGCGCAAATCTTATTTATTATTAAGCTCAACAGAAGATAACTATAAAGGCAGGTTCAAAAGGATGAAAGAAATTAAATGAACCTGCCGATAAGTGGATGTTTTCAAAATTTTTCGATGTTTTGTTTTTGAAAGATGTTACTCTTCTTTCAACCTATAATAAATGAATTTTTATTCAAAATTGTGGTTTAAAAGGTGGATAGAATTTATTCGAAATCTCAAATCTAGGTTGTTCGTGAAAATGGTAATGAAAGATCTGTGCTTATGCAGTGAAATACCTGTTTTTCTTGATTCATTTACACCTGAACAAATTGATTTTCTGTCTTACAGAGTAGTTGATTCTTATAATTATGCTGTTGAAATTATGACGAGAGAAGGTATTTTAGAAAACCTTGTTTCTGTGTGCATAGCCCCAGAAACTTATCAGGATTGTAGTGAAGTTCAGGCTGTAGAATTTCTCAATTATATAATGAATCTTTTTAACGAGAGAAATGTTAACTATGAGTGGGGAGAGTATAATGTTTTAAGTATATTTTCGAAAAAAATTTTCATTTTTTTGACATTGATACACAACAAAGAATAGATGTTTAACGACAAAGGCTCCCTGAAATGCCCCTTGCATAACAGGGAGCCACTTGTTTTATGAATTTATTTCCATTAATTGTCATTTCTTCTGCTCTATTACAGATATTATTAACTTTTTGTATCCATTCAATTTGATTTTCTTTCCTTGCAATGCCCATAAGTTAGTAATTTGAAATTACTGCCTTATGTGGCGTCAACTGTATGCATCGGCTTTTTTCTTTAGTATTATTATAAAATAATTAATATCTTAAAATCTTCGAACAATCGACACACAAATATAGATAGGGTAGCCTGATATTATTTCATATCCTGAAAAAGGTGTTATAAAGAAATACATTTATCCAGTTTATGCTGAAAATGGTTTTAGAAATCTACGGTTGCAAAGTGGCAAATATGAAAGAAATACCATCTTTATTTGTTTTATCGACAGAATTTTTGAAAATTGTTTGTAAACCGAAGAATATTGTAAAATAATAAGAGTAAGACTTTCTAATTGTAGTAAGACTATTGATATGACAGTTGATTGTTGTTATAATATTATAGACTTTTAATTTTAAAGGTGGCGAAATAAAATGAGTAATATTAAAGATTTTGTAATAAACAACGGTGTATT
>JAFSBS010000074.1 GCA_017437165.1 Clostridia bacterium | reverse complement strand
ACCACCGGCACACTATACAGAAGCATCTTTAATAAAAATGCTTGAAGAAACAGGTGTCGGAAGACCAAGTACCTATGCTTCGATTGTAAGTACAATTATCAAACGTGAGTATATAAAACGTGAAGGTAAAATGCTTAAAAATACAGAATTAGGTAAAGTTACAACTGATTTGTTAAAAGAGCGTTTTCCGAAATTTGTTAATACAAAATTCACTGCATCAATGGAAGCAAAGCTCGATGAAATTGATAATGGTGAATGCAATTATGTAGAAATGCTCAGGGAATTCTATGATGACCTTGAAGAAACACTTGCAAAAGCGAAAGATGAGATGCAAGGTCAAAAAATTCAGTTACAAGAAGATATAACGGATATCAAATGCGAAAAATGTGGCAGAAATATGGTCGTTAAATGTGGTCGCTTTGGTAAATTCCTCGCTTGTCCCGGTTACCCTGAGTGTAAAACAACAAAACCACTTGTAGAAGAAACAACAGCAACTTGTCCGCTTTGTGGTGGTACTGTTATTGGTAAAAAATCAAAAAGAGGTTACCAGTTCTATGGTTGTAATAACTACCCTGAATGTAACTTTATGACATGGGATAAACCGACAGGTGAAAATTGCCCTAAGTGTGGCAAATCACTCTTTAAAGGTAAGGGTGGTATGATTACCTGTTCAAACACCGAGTGTGGTCATTCTTTTAAAGCACCACGAAAGAATTCAAAGAAATCACAGGAAAATGATGATGAATGATAATAAAGTAACCATCATAGGCGGTGGTCTTGCGGGTGTTGAAGCGGCAAATCAACTTGCAAAGCGTGGCATAAAAGTAACGCTTTATGAAATGAAACCGGTAAAATTTTCACCTGCACACAAAAGCGAAAAATTAGCAGAACTTGTTTGTTCAAACTCTTTAAAGGCAGAAAGAGTTGGTTCTGCAGCAGGTCTTTTAAAAGAAGAAATGCGCCGTTTTGGTTCTGTTTGCCTTGAAGCGGCAGATAAGGCGAAAGTTCCTGCCGGTGGTGCGTTGGCAGTTGACAGAGATATTTTTTCTTCTCTCATAACAGAAAGTGTTTTAAATAACGAAAACATTACTGTTTTAAGAGAAGAAGTAACAAAAATTCCTGAAGGAACGGTTATTATTGCGGCAGGTCCTTTGGTAAGTGACAAGTTAGCGGAAGAAATAGGCAAATTTCTTGGTGAGAATTTTCTTTCATTTTATGATGCTGCTGCGCCTATTGTTACTGCTGACAGTATTGATATGGAAAATGCTTTTACACAATCACGCTATGATCGTGGTGGTGAGGCAGACTACATAAACTGCCCTATGAATAAAGAAGAATATGAAGCATTTTATGAAGAAATAATAAATGCAGAAAGTGCAGAACTTCATTCTTTTGATAAGAAAAAAGATGTTTATGAGGGTTGTATGCCTATTGAAGTTTTAGCGTCACGTGGTAAAGATACAATGCGTTACGGACCATTAAAACCGGTAGGACTTAATAATCCGAAAACAGGTCATCGTCCGTGGGCAAATCTTCAGTTAAGAAAAGAAAATGCAGAAGGAACTATGTATAATTTAGTTGGTTTTCAGACAAATCTTAAATTTCCTGAACAAAAAAGAGTGTTTTCAATGTTTCCTGCACTTAAAAATGCAGAGTTTGTACGCTACGGCGTAATGCACAGAAATACTTTTATCAACTCCCCACTGCTTTTAAATAATGATTTCAGTCTGAAAAAAGATTCACGCATTTATTTTGCGGGGCAGATTTCAGGTGTTGAGGGTTATATGGAATCTGCGGCATCAGGTATTTTAGCGGGTTACAATGTTGCTCAGAAAATTATCGGAAAAGAAAAATTGGTGCTTCCTGACATAACAATGATGGGGGCATTGACAAAATATATTTCAGATGAAACTGTGAAAAATTTCCAACCGATGGGAGCGGCATTCGGAATTATTCCACCGTTAGAAGAAAAAATAAGAGATAAAAAAGAACGCTACGAAGCACTTGCGAAGCGTAGTTTAGAGTATTTTGATACACTCGACTTGAGGTGAAAAGATGAACTATACTGAGTTAGAAGAAAAATTAGGCTATTCATTCAAAGATAAAACTCTTTTGAAATTAGCGCTTACACACTCGTCTTTTGCTAATGAGAATAAATTAAAAAAGAATAATGAACGGTTTGAATTTCTAGGCGACTCAGTATTAGGCTTTGTTACTGCAGAGTATCTTTTTACTGAATTTAAAAATCGTCCTGAAGGCGAAATGACAAAGCTTCGTGCAGCGGTCGTTTGTGAAAAATCACTTTTTAAATTTGCTGAACAGATAGATTTAGGAAAATATATTCTTTTAGGTCGTGGAGAAGACAGTACAGGTGGCAGAAATCGACCATCTGTGGTATCTGATGCTTTTGAAGCGGTTATTGCTGCAATTTACATTGATGGTGGAATGGAAGCTGCAAAAGAATATATTTTACGCTTTATAAAAGATGCAGTAAAAAGAGAAACAAGTTTTAAAGATAATAAATCACTTTTACAGGAAGAAATTCAAAAGGTGAAGGGCAATACTTTAGTTTACGAAGAAGTTGGCGAAGAAGGGCCTGCTCACGATAAAACTTTTGTGTTCCGTGTTAAACTCAATGGTGAAATAATAGGTGAGGGTAAGGGTAAAAGTAAAAAAGAAGCCGAACAGAATGCGGCGGGAAATGCTCTTAATAAATTGCACGATGAAACACTCTAATATATCACTTTTTGTTCCACATGCAGGTTGTCCTAATCAATGTTCATTCTGTAATCAAAAAACTATTTCAGGAAATGCAAAGGAACTTACAAAAGAAGAAGTGAGAGAAACTTTAGTATTTGCAAGTAATAGTAATCTTTCAGCGGAAAATACTGAAATAGCTTTTTTTGGTGGTAGTTTTACTGCTATCAATAGAGATTATATGATTTCTCTTTTAGAAGAAACAAAACCATTTATTGATAATGGTGAATTTTCAGGCGTAAGAATTTCAACCCGACCGGATGCAATAGACAAAACAGTTCTTGATATTTTAAAAGAATATAAAGTAACTGCGATTGAGTTGGGCGCACAAAGCACAAATGATGAAGTCTTATTTAATAACAGACGCGGGCATACAAGAGAGGATATAATAAATGCGTCATTACTTATAAAACAACACGGATTTTCGTTGGGACTGCAGATGATGACAGGGCTTTATAAAAGTTCATACGAAAAAGATATTGAAACTGCAAAGGATTTAATAAAATTAAAACCTGACACAGTCCGTATTTATCCTACAATAGTTTTAGAGAATACTCATTTAGCAGAACTTCTGGTTTCGGGTGAATATAAATCACCATCTTTAGAAGAAACAGTTTCACTTTGTGCAGAATTGTTAGGAATGTTTTATGAAAACAATATAAAAGTTATCAGGCTTGGTCTGCATTCAGGTGGTAATGTTCACGAAGGTTATTTAAGCGGACCTTATCACCCTGCATTCGGGGAACTTTGCGAAAGTGAGATTTATTTAAAAAATATAAGAAAAAAACTTTTTGAAATTTACAAAAACGAAAATAATTCAGAACTTAAAAATGTTACAATATACGTAAATAAAAAAGAAATTTCGAAAGCAACAGGTCAAAAAGGTAAAAATAAAAAGAGTCTTTTAAAAGATGGTTACTGTGTTACAATAAAAGGCTCTGAAAATGTAGAAAAATATCAGATTTTAATAGAAGAAAATTGAAACGGAGAATACAATTATGTATTT
>JAFSBS010000008.1 GCA_017437165.1 Clostridia bacterium | reverse complement strand
GTGAGTGACTCATAAATACGTTGATAATCGCCCACATACATTTCTGCTTTTTCGTCAACATCAACAGTCAAATCACCATCTGCAACTGCTTCAAGAACACGTGTAACATCATAAACTATTTCTTTTAATTCGTTGATTGCTTTAGCTGTTGCTTCTGCAAGAAGTCTTGTTTCGTCTTTTCTTTTAACAACAGGTACTTCTTTGCTGAAATCACCAACACCAATACCATTGATGATAGCAGTACAGATACTCATTGGTCCACCGATTTTCTTACCGAGTCTGTTTGCGATATAAAGTGCAAGAAGACCAATAACGATAACGCATACAAAAATTACAAGTGAAACAGTAGCAACACTGCTGAGGAAATCAGCGTAAGGTGAAGTAACTGCAATTGACCAACCGGATGTACCCGAGATAGGTGAATAAGCGGTAAAATAAGAAACACCCGCAAAATCATAAGTTTCAGAACCGGTTTCACCGGAAATCATACGTGAATTAAGTTCCATATATGTAGCCATTTCAGCTTCACTCGCACCTGAAGTAACATCTTCTTCAGCACCTTCTTCTGCTACTTTTGATGTAGCAATAACAGCGCCTGTGCTATCAAGAATATTAGTTATACCACTATCACTTGATTTTATTGATTTTACAATATCATCTAAAACTGTTGGCGAAGGTATGAGATAAATAACACCTACAACGTCAGAACCTTCAACACCATTTGCCCATATAGGAGCAGCAATAAACATCATTTTTGTGCCATTACCCGTATCTGTAGGTGCAGAAATAAACACTTTACCGTTTAACGCTTCTTTAAATGATTCAGATGAACTGTAATTTGTTCCGTCCAAACCAATACCACTTGTGTCAAGCATATCGCCACCAACTAAACCATGTGCGGTAGCTTTTTCGGTAATGTGCGCTTGCTTTTCTGCCGCAGAATAATCATCCGATAAAAGATATGAATCAGTGGCGAATGCTTCTGCTAAATTAACATAAGACTGTAATTCCCACTGTACACTTCTCGCTGCAGTTGTAACTACACTAAGCAACTCCTTGGAAACAACATTTTTGGTTGCAATAAAGTTAGATGCAATAGAAATCATAGAAATCCACACCATACCGACAATAACCATAATGAACGACATACGCGCCATTACGTAGCCGATACTTCTTTGTCTTTCTGGTTTTTTCTTCTTCATAAAATTTCCTCCTTAAAATATAACCAAACATAATATAACCCTATATGTATATAATAACTATACACTCTACAATTTAAACATATTTTCCAATACAAGTCAATATATTTTGACAATATTCTACAAAACACCCTGAAATATGTTCAACATTCCCCAAAAATAATTAAAATTGTAAAATATAATACATCGTGTTGCATATTTCTTATTCAGAATATTAAAAAAGAAAAATAACTTGTTACGAAATTTTCGCAACAAGTTATTTTTTATTAAAGATTATATATTTTCAAAACTTCACCATCAAGATTTTTATGTGTAATACTTTCTTCTGTAAGAACGATATACCCTCTTTCTGTATTTTCTTTAGGTATCGAAACAGAACCGGGGTTTACATATAAAACATCACCGATTTCTTCAATTTTACTTATATGAGTGTGTCCATTGAAAAGTATATCCCCTTTTTTTAATTTCGGCATATTCTGCGGGTTGAATTTATGACCATGAGTAAGAAAAACAAGTCTATTATTTATATAAAGAATTGCATACTCTGCCAATACATTAAAATCAAGAACCATATCATCAACTTCTGCTTCACAGTTTCCACGAACGGTAAGAATTTCATCACTCATAGAATTCAGTAATTGTATTACGCCTTTAGGGTTATATTCTTCAGGTAAATCGTTACGTGGCCCGTGGTATAAAATATCACCCAAAAGAATAAGTTTATCACAATTTTCTTTTTTATATTGCTCAACTAATTTATTGCAATACTTAAGCGAACCGTGAATATCTGATGCAATAAGAATCGTCATAAAATCACCTTTGAATTTTTACTTTTTTAAATTTTAACATAAAATGACATTATTGACAATACAAATTGAGAGTGATATTATTGTAACATTAAATTTTGCAAAAAAAGGAGAAAAATTATGAAAACAAAAGCATTGATTATAGCAGCGGCAGCAGGTGCTGCAGCGCTTTTCGGAATTCATAAATCAAACGAAAAGAAACATAAAGATATTTGTATGATTGCTCACCGTGGACACAGCGCAAAACAACCCGGTAACACCGAAGCAGCTTTTTTAAGTGCGATAGAAAATGGTTCAGGTGGCATTGAAACTGATGTAAGAATTACAAAAGACGGAGTTTTCATTGTGAACCATAATGATGAAGTTAAATTCAATGATGGCACAGAATTACTCGTTGCAGACTCAACCTATGTTGAACTTACACAGAAACCTATTTATAACGATAAATCAAAAGAAGTTTGCTACATTTGCACTTTTGAAAGATATTTAGATATCTGCAGACAAGGTAATATGATTTGCTTTATCGAACTCAAAGGCGAATGGACCGATGAGCAAATCAACGACCTTTTCACCATGGCAAAAGAGAAATATGATTTATCTAAATGCTCACTTCAGTCATTTGAATTTGACAACCTTATAAAAGCACACGAAGCATTCCCTGAACTTAACATTATGCTCACTTACGGTAAAAACTGCGGCGATTACAGAAGATGCTTCGACTATGGTTTTGACATTGATGCAGATTACAAAGTTGCCACAAAAGAAATGGTTAAAGAATTCCACGATAAAGGTTTAAAAGTTGGTCTCTGGACTGCAAACGACCTTTTCTCACTCAACTTCTGCAGAATGTTGGATGTTGACTATATTGAAAGTGACATTTATGGTGGCGTAAAGTAAAAAATGAAGAACTGACTTAAAATTCTCAAAAAATTTTAAGTCAGTTATTTTTTATATTTCAGTAATACCACCAACAAGAATACCTATGTTATCCTTATAAATTTCCGAAAACTGTGAAAGTGGTAAAGGACTCATTCCTATACCTATTTCTATTGTGTAACCGGGTCGGTTATAAGTTTCAATAAACCAGTCTTTATAACCTGCAAAACCAGAGGAATATGGTGTTTCTTCTACTGCGTAACCACTTACTTCACCAAAATATTCAGCAATTCGTCTTGAATTATCCGGCTCGTAATCAAGATATTTCCAATAAATAATTTCACCCTGACTATGATAAGAAAGAGTAAGTCTGAAATCATGATTTCTTGTGAAATTATACACCGCTCTCGCTTCGGGTTCTGTCAAAGGTGCATTACCAACAAAATCTCTCGGACCGGGAATCGTAAAGCCTTGTGAAAATTTAATTTCTTTTGCTTTCTCCCAATTTGCGGGGTATTGCAAATTCAAATCAACACCATTTATATTTGCTTTCCACCCGTTTGGATATGGTATATTCGGGTAATTACCCGCTAAATTCTGTGCTGCACTCAAAAATTTACCATTCGGCACAACACCATTAACTAAATCCACACCATCAGGATTAACAACCGGCACAATATATAAAGATGCTTTGTTATAGAGTTCTCTTGCACTTGTATTAAAAATATCGTCACCGGTTGCGTAACTTTCAGAATATTCCTCAAGAAATTTTAGAAGAACAGGCGTTGTAAGCCATTCATTTGCGTGGTGCGATGCATTATAAAATAATTCTGTCTGACCTCTACCTATTTTTACAAACGGAATATTTTTACCCATTACACTCTGACCTATTACACCACCACTTAAAAACGGGTAACGAACCTCTAACCCCTCTATGATAAATGAAACCAACTGATATGTATAAGGTATATTTGTTGGTACAACAGAAACCCTAACGGTACAACTATATTTGAATCAACTCTTAAATTTTCAGGGTTAATATTGGGATTTGCGATAAGAATTGAATTAACACTCGTGTTATGATTTTGTGAGATTTTCCACAAAGTATCACCACGAACAACCCTGTGTATTTTATACCCCTTTAAATATGGTGTTAACGCATTCCACGTGCGCACACCCACAATTCCGTCTTGTTTTAAATTTTTTTCACCCTGAAAGCGTAAAACTCCGTTTTGTGTCCGATTACCAAATATCCCGTCCGGTTCTTCATTTAAGTACCCCGCCCTGTTAAGTGCAAGTTGCAGAATGAAAACATCAGTCCCTCTGTTGCCAAGTTTTAGTATTTTCATATAAACACCCCCCTTTATTTATATTCGGGGGTGTGTAAAATATGCTACCTCTCAAACATTCACCTCTTCACTCTTACTTCTTCACTAACAAAAAACTCCCGATAGTTTTCACTATCAGGAGTTTTGTTGTTTTATACTCTTTCTACTGAAATTGCAACGTTTTCGCCGTTGATATCCCATTCTTTTGCGCTTACTGTATCACCTGCTGTGATTGAGTCTGCAAGAACGATTGTAGCAATAGCATCTTTATTTTTAAGTGCAATATCTTCAATTTTCTTATTGCCGGAAAGTGTTACATTTATATGGTCTGTAACATTGAAATCAGAATCTTTTCTCATTGTCTGAATCTTACTGATAAGTTCTTTTACAAAACCTTCCTCAATAAGTTCTTCTGTAAGTTCTGTATCAAGTGCAACAGTAACACCTTTATCTGAAACTGTGAACACGCCCTCTTTCTGAACTGTGTCAATAAGAACATCTTCTGCAGAAAGTTCAACTGTACCACTTGCTAAATTGAGAACAAGTTTACCCTCAGAATCAAGTGTCTGTTTAGCGTCACTTGGAAGTTCTGCTAAAGCAGTTCTGATTTCGCCTAATTGTTTACCGTATTTCGGACCTAATGTCTTTAATTGTGGTTTAAATGTATATGAAACGAATGAAGAGGCATCTGCGTCAAAGTCAACATTTTTAATATTAAGTTCTTCACGGATAATATCAATAAAGTAGCCCTCAACCTTTTTATCACAGTTTACATACATCGTGTTAAGTGGTTGTCTGTTCTTTAAGTTAGAGCCGTTTCTTGCTGCACGACCAAGAACAACAATGTCAACTACTTCATCCATATTCTTTTCGAGTTCCTTGTCAATAAGGTCTTCACGTACTACAGGGAAGTCACAAAGGTGAACACTTTCAGGAGCAGTTTTATCTACATTACAAACAAGGTTTCTGTAAATTGCTTCTGCCATAAACGGAATCATCGGAGCAGCAGTTTTTGCAGTAACAGTAAGTGCTGTGTAAAGTGTCATATAAGCAGCAGTCTTATCATCTGTTTCGCCCTGAACCCAATATCTTTCTCTGCCACGACGAACATACCAGTTACTCATTTCATCTGTGAATTCCTGAAGTGCTTTTGCTGCTTCCGGAATTTTGTAGTTAGCTAAGTTATCATCAACCGCTTTAACCATCGAGTAAAGTTTTGAAAGAAGCCATTTATCCATTACTGTAAGTTTGCAATCTTCTAAATTGTATTCAGTCGGGTCAAACTTATCAATATTTGCATAAAGCACATAGAAAGCGTAAGTATTCCAAAGAGTACCCATAAACTTTCTCTGACCTTCAACAACTGTTTTACCGTAGAAACGGTTAGGGAGCCAAGGTGCAGAGTTTGTATAGAAATACCAGCGTATTGCGTCTGCGCCATAACTTTCAAGTGCATCAAACGGGTCAACCGCGTTACCCTTTGATTTACTCATTTTCTGACCGTTTTCATCTTGTACGTGACCTAAAACGATAACATTTTTATAAGGTGCTTTATTGAAAATAAGAGTTGAAATTGCAAGAAGTGAATAGAACCAACCTCTTGTTTGGTCAACTGCTTCTGAAATAAAATCTGCAGGGAATTGTGCTTCAAATAATTCTTTATTTTCAAAAGGATAGTGGTGTTGTGCAAATGGCATTGCACCACTGTCAAACCAACAGTCAATAACCTCTGGTACGCGGTGCATTTCTTTACCGCAATCGGGACATTTAATTGTAACTGCATCAATAAATGGTCTGTGAAGTTCTATATCGTCAGGGCAATTATCACTCATTGATTTCAATTCTTCAATAGAACCAATTGAATGACGGCAACCACATTCACATTCCCATATATTAAGAGGTGTACCCCAATATCTGTTACGTGAAATACCCCAATCCTGAACATTTTCTAACCAGTCGCCAAAACGGCCTTTACCAATACTTTCAGGAATCCAGTTGATTGTGTTGTTATTTTTAATCAAGTCTTCTCTTACTTCTGTCATCTTGATAAACCAGGATTCTCTTGCATAGTAAATAAGAGGAGTTGAACATCTCCAGCAGTGTGGATATTCGTGTTCAAATTTCGGTGCATCAAAAAGAAGTCCTGCTTTTTCAAGGTCAACTAAAACTAATTTGTCTGCATCTTTAACGAAAGTACCAACATAAGGAGTTGGCTCTGCCATTAAACCTGCACCATCAACTAACTGCACAAATGGTAAGTCGTACTTTCTACCAACTTTTGCGTCATCTTCACCGAATGCAGGCGCAATGTGAACAATACCGGTACCGTCTGACATAGTAACATAACTGTCTGTTGTAATAAAGAAACCTTTTTTGTTCTGCTTGTCACAAAGTGGTTTTACATAATCAAAAAGTGGAACATATTCTTTATGTTCGAGGTCGGCACCTTTCATTGTTTCGATTATTTCGTAAGCTTCAGTTTCTTCTGTTTTAAGTTTGCCTAAAACTTTATCAAGAAGTGCTTCTGCCATATAGTAAGTAAAGCCGTCAGCTGCTTTAACTTTGCAGTATGTATCAGCAGGGTTTACGCAAAGTGCTACGTTTGAAGGAAGTGTCCAAGGTGTAGTAGTCCATGCAAGGAAATATGCATCTTCATCGGCTACTTTGAAACGAACTACTGCTGAACGTTCTTTCACTGTTTTATAACCTTGTGCAACTTCGTGTGAAGAAAGTGGTGTACCGCAACGAGGGCAATAAGGAACAATTTTAAAGCCCTTATAAAGAAGATTTTTTTCGTAAATCTTCTTGAGCGCCCACCATTCTGACTCAATAAAGTCATTGTGATAAGTTACATAAGGGTCTTCCATATCCGCCCAGAAACCAACTGTACGTGAGAAATCTTCCCACATACCTTTGTATTTCCAAACACTTTCTTTACAGTGACCAATAAATGGCTCAAGACCATATTCTTCTATCTGTTCTTTACCGTCAAGACCTAAAAGTTTTTCAACCTCAAGTTCAACAGGAAGTCCGTGAGTATCCCAACCGGCTTTTCTCGGAACCATACAACCTTTCATTGTACGGTAACGTGGAATCATATCTTTAATAACACGTGTTAAAACGTGACCGATGTGTGGCTTACCATTTGCTGTTGGTGGACCATCATAAAAGACATAAGGTGTTCCGTTCTTTCTGTCTTCAATACTTTTTTCAAAGATTTTTTGGTCGCGCCAGAATTTTTCAATTTGTTTTTCTTGTTCAACAAAATTCACATTTGGTGAAATTGGGTCGTACATTCTGATACCTCCATAAAATATATTCGTGGAAAAATAAAAAACTTGCCCTGTAATAACAGGACAAGACTAACTTGCAACCACCTTTATTACTACGTACTGACATACGCCACTCCTATAACGGTGAGTTTCCGTAAAGACTTACTGCAATTTCAGTCTTTCAGCTCAGAAGTGATTTTCAGCCTTTTAAATCTACCGGGCTTACACCGCCCCCGGTTCGCTTTGAGATTTTTGCAAAAAGCCTACTGTCTTCGTCAATGCCTTTCATACAGAAAGTATATTAACACATTACAATATTTTTTGCAAGTATTATTATATATTTAT
>JAFSBS010000073.1 GCA_017437165.1 Clostridia bacterium | reverse complement strand
TTTTTTATGAAAGAGAAAACAGCTTACAAAGTACCTAAAAAAGAACTCAATATGTTTGCTTTAGGTACCATGGGTCAGGGTATGATTTATACCATGATGTCAAGTTACATAAGTGACTACTATGTTAACGTATTACAATTGCCACTTATATTTATACTTATGCTTATGCTTGGTGCGAGAGTGTGGGATGCTATAAACGACCCGTTAATGGGCATTTTGGCTGATAGTCGTTCAAGAAAGAATGGTAAAATGAGGTCATTTATCATTTACTCGGCTGTACCACTTGCAGTATTAACAATCTTAATGTATTTCTGCCCTGAACTTAATAAAAACGGACTTATGGTTTATGCAGCAGTTATTTATATTCTTTGGGGTATGATTAACACAATGGCGGATGTTCCGATGTGGAGTTTACCTAATGTTATGACCCCTGATGCTGAAGAACGCGGCCAGGTTATTTCATTTGCAAAAATCTTAAATGGTATTGGTACCGCAATTCCTGAAGTATTATTTTTAGTTGCAGGTCTTGCTTTACCATTAGTTATAGATTCAAGTAACCCTATTGAATACAACAAATCAAAGTATTTAAGTATTTCAATAGTTGTTTCTGTTATCGGCATCATTCTTTTTGTAAACTCATATTTCCACGTTAAAGAAAGAGTAAGAATTCCTGTAAAGGAAAGAAAAGAAGGCGAACCCTCTACCCTTTCAAGAATTTTTAAATGCAAACCTTTAATGCTTGTAGTTGCTATGGGTGTTCTTTCAAGTGGCAGATATATGGTTCAGGCAGCAGCTGTTCATGTTGCGAGATATGCTTTTTATATTGGTCCTGAATTAGAAGGTCTTTCACAGGCAGAAAGAACAGCGGCTATTGATGCAAGTGTTTCTTCTGTTAAAACTATTTTCCAGGTATGTGCAATAGTTGGTATGTTTGGGGCTATGCTCTTTATGCCTAAACTTATGAAGAAATTTGACTACAAAAAAATAGTTATTACAACTTGTCTTGCAGGTTTTGTTGCAAGTATTTTCACAACAGTTATTGGTTGGTTTACTTTAAATCTTTACATCTGTATTCCATTCATTCTTATTTCTTGTATTCCTTTAGGTGTTCTTAATGTTATTTCAAGTGCTATGATTTGCGATTGCCTTGACTACATTGAATTACAAACCGGTTTCAGAGATAATGGTTTAGGTGCTGCGTGTCAGGGATTTGTTAATAAACTCGGTAATGCACTCGCAACAAGTGGTATTATTATTGCTTATATGTTAATTGGTTTAGAGCCTGAAAATATGTTAAGTTCTACTGCAATTGTTGCGGCAACGGACCTTACAAGAGCTCAGAACTTCGGTATGTTCTCACTTGTTTCAATTGTACCTGGGGTAAGTATGTTACTCTGTGCAATTCCAATGTTCTTCTACAAAATTTCCGGTAAAGAGAAAGAGAGAATTGTTAAAGAACTTGCAGAGAAGAGAGAGCGCGAGGGAATTGTAGTTGAGTGATTAGGGATTAGAAAACAGAAAACAGGAAGCAGTGGCAAATACCTCTGTTTCCTGTTTTTTATTTATTCTTCATTCTTTAAAACATAAAACTCAGTTAACTGACCTAAATCAATTAACTGAGTTTTGTTAATTTTACTTGCAACTTGCACACTTGCTCCTTGCAACTGATACTAAGACACAGAACCGTCCCCCTGATTGTCCGTGGTTTCGCTATCATTTATAGAGGTCGTCTTTTAATTTTTAAAACGCAAAATTTTTGAAATATAGTCATATTCCAATTGTTTTTTTTGTTTTTGTGGCAAAATCTTTAAAAGATAGTTATATAATTTTTTATTAAATTTTATTTTAAAAGAATGTGGGGGCGGATTCCATAAATTTATATTTGATTGATATGATATATCAACTCTACTTAATGAAAACACTATGAAATATTGAATAGTACCAAAATTTGAGTTTAATAAGCTATGTTTATAATAAGCAATACCCACATATTTAAAATTATGAAAGTTGATAAATTTACTTTTTAGTCCTTGTTTTATGTAAACTCCGTTTGATGTGAATTTCCCCCAAGAATACAGAATATTTGTTTTTTGCTTTAAAAAAACAATCCATATGAAGGAGGTTAAGATACACCCTAGTAGAATCACCAATGTTTCGATATTAGGCGCAGAAATTATTGCACATAATCCAAAAATTACAGAAAAGAAAACAAAAACAGGAATAATGATAGAAGAAAAAAACAATATAGGCGAACCCAAATAAAAATATTTATCTAATTTTTCATTATTCATATTATATCAATTCCTTAAAAAATTCATTTTGGTAGCATTCAACCATGTAGTGAC
Source organism: Clostridia bacterium (assembly GCA_017437165.1). Taxonomy (GTDB): domain Bacteria; phylum Bacillota; class Clostridia; order Oscillospirales; family Acutalibacteraceae; genus DTU089. Next base: position 1,415 of record JAFSBS010000073.1, on the reverse strand, counting down.
GGTTATTGAAAATCAGGGGACGGTTCTATGATTGGTTTTTACCAATCAACCAACCCCAGATTTTCTTATTAAATTTAATTTAAAATACCGTTGAAACCATTGATAATCAAGGGTTTTGGGACTCCATCACAGAACCGTCCCCTGATTGTTCATTACAACTTGCATACTTAAATACTTGCAACTAGAATTTCTTATCTCCGCGTTCTCTGATAACAAACCTCACAGGTGTGCCTTCGAGACCATAAACTTCGCGAATCTGATTTTCTAAATAGCGCTGATAGCTATAATGGAAAAGTTCTGCATTATTTACGAAGCATACAAATGTTGGCGGGCGGGTTGAAGCCTGAGTCATATAATATATTTTGAGGCGTTTGCCCTTATCTGTTGGTGGTTGCACTCTTAATGTTGCAGCCGCCAAAATTTCATTTAACTGACCTGTTTTAACACGCATTGCGTTTTGTGTATCTACAAACTTAATAAGCTCGTAAAGGCGGTCAAGTCTCTGACCTGTTTTTGCAGAAATAAAAATGATAGGTGCAAATGACATAAACGAAAAATCATTCATAAGTTTTTTACGATATGAGTCCATTGTTTTGCCGTCTTTTTCATAAGCATCCCATTTATTAACTGCAATAATATAGCCCTTACCCTGCTCTAATGCTCTGCCTGCAACCTTACTATCCTGCTCGGTAAAGCCTTCTAAAGCGTCAATCATAATAACACAGACATTAGCTCTCTCTACTGCCATATCTGTTCTTAAAACACTGTAACGCTCAACTGCATCTTCAACTTTAGATTTTCTACGAAGACCTGCAGTATCTATAAACATAAATTTACCATAATCATTTTCAACAAAACTGTCTGTTGCATCACGTGTTGTACCCGCAATATCAGATACAATCATTCTGTCTTCACCTATAATTTTATTTACAAGTGAAGATTTACCAACATTCGGTTTACCGATTACTGCAACTTTGATGTAATCATCTTCATCTTCGCCATCTCTTAAATATTCCTCAGGGAAGTGTTTTATTACTTCATCAAGTAAGTCGCCTGTACCATGACCGTGAACTGATGACACAGGGAACGGATCGCCGATACCCAAATTGTAAAACTCGTAAATATCTGCCGGTGGTTCACCGATTTTATCGCACTTATTAACGCAAAGTACAATTGGTTTACCACTTTTCTGAAGCATTGAAGCAACCTCACTATCAGTCGCAACAACACCATCACGTACATCGGTAACAAATATAATTACATTTGCACTATCTATTGCAAGTTGTGCCTGACGACGCATTTGTGAAAGAATAATATCGTCTGAATATGGCTCAATACCGCCTGTATCTACAAGCATCATTTTATGACCTAACCATTCACATTCACCAAAAATTCTGTCTCGTGTAACGCCTGGG
>JAFSBS010000072.1 GCA_017437165.1 Clostridia bacterium | reverse complement strand
AGAGAACACATAAGAAAGTGAATCGTAATAAAGTGTGTATGGTTCTTCGCGTTCAACACCGTTTTCTAAAAGTGCTTTACCGAAATAAATCAACTGAAAACTATCTGGTGTTTTTTCAACATTTTTCAAGCAGAAATCTGTTCTATAAATAACATTAACTTTTTCTAAAACCTTGTCAATTGCAGTAAGTTTCCCTTTATTTAAAATTTGAACATTCGCCAAATCAGTAGTTTCATTGAAATAAAGACTCAAATCCTCTGCAATAAGTAAGTTACCCGTTCTCGTGAGATTACTGTTATTTTTATCAACAAATTGAACAGAAACTAATGCACTATTAAAACGACTGTTCGACTCAAATCTGAAATTCATTTTTTGTACAAAAACATTTTCTGTTTTTGCATTCAAAACATTTTCGATTTCAGGTAACAATGCTAAAAAATCTATATCAACTTTCGGCAATTCTAAATTTTTAGTTTCAACAAATGTTTCTGTCTCGGTATCAATTTTCAAATAAACAATATCATATTCAGGGTATTCATCTCTTACTCCCCAATGACGTGCTTGACAGTAAATATATTTCCCTGAAACTGTCTCAATCGCTTCAATGGTATAATAATTATCTTCACGACTGTAAAGTGCATCAAACCACAGTTGAGGTTGTGCATTCGGACTTAAATCGACCTTATAAAGATAATCAACACACTTATAATAAAATGTATCACCTACAACTACGCTTTGCGTAATATCATGGGTATTAAGGTCACAAATAAAACGATTGTCACCGTCCACTTCTTTCAAGTACAAACCTATATTCTGATAATTATTTACGTTAATAACTCCATAGTAATAATTATCTTTAATCCTGTAAAGTGTACCGGTATTCTCATCTGCATAAACATAATTTTCTGTTTTCTCTTCTTCAGATGAGTCGATTTTTTTATAACCAACTTCTAACATATCAAGTGTAACCACTATTTTATTATCTTGCCTGTCTTCAAACCAGACTTTCGGAACAGAAAATGAAAACTCTGTACCCGGACCTTGCGAAGAACAAGTAGCAACATATTCACTATCTACATTCGGAACTTCTAATGAATCTGAAAGAAGAATTTTATCACCAAGCTCTAACCCTCCGTCAAATTGATTAGCATTGACAATATAGATAGTACCTTCATCAGGTATAACCTGATATTCCGATTTAAAAGTTAATGTATATCTGTCATCACGACTTAATAATTCGGTAAATTGAAGTTCAAGAGAATCATTTACCACAAAAGGAGTAGATTTAATTTTATAATTACCATCTTCAGACATTTCAGGGCGAATTGCTGATGACATAAATTCAAATGACACTTTCTTTTCAGTTGCATTTATAATCTGATAGCCATCTTCACTTAAAATTTTCTCAAGTTTATCATTTTCAGGATTTGTTACAAAGAAAATTGTTAACCAGACAGTTAAAATTATGGCAAAACCAACTACCCAGAATGCAGGTTTTTTGTAGTTTAAAACTGATTTTATTCTTTGTTTTACACCTGTTTCGCCGAACGCAACAGGACACGCCATAATCATTCGTTTTTGTGTACTGCAATTAAGTAAAGCTGTTGAATATAATTTTTTATATTCGTTGTCATAAAACTTAATTGCTTTTTCATCACAAGCAGACTCAATATCTCTGCAAAGTAAAATATACCAGAGCCATATTGCAGGGTTGAACCAATAAACTGACAAAAGCAAAAATGATAATGGTTTAACAAGGTAATCTTTACGCTTGATATGTGATTTTTCGTGTTCTAAAATAAACTGCAAGTCACTTTCGTTTACACCTGACGGAATATAAATTTTAGGTTTTATTACACCTAAAATAAATGGTGTTTCTATATTATCGCAATAATAAATATTGTTATTGTAGTGTACTGATGCAGAAACTTTTCTTTTTAGTATTATGTAAGAAACTGCACAGTAAATCACCATTAACACTAAACCAACAACCCATATATAAGAAGCAACACCAACTATAACTTGTAATGGGTTAGCACTATAACTTGGGTCTGGAGTAAAAGACTCGCTTATAACAGGGTTAACTACACTATTTACAACACCAACACCTGTGTCAATCTGTGGTTTAGCAGATGTTGTTATATTTGTTGGAATTGTTTCTGTGGT
>JAFSBS010000007.1 GCA_017437165.1 Clostridia bacterium | reverse complement strand
TGTTTCAATGTTTTTAGGTAATGCAAATTCTACAAGCGCCTTTCTTCTTACTTCTTCAGTCTCTTTAAGATATTTGTCACCATAAATATCAATGAATTCCTGCGCTCTTACTTTAATATCTTCACCGTGGTAACTATCTTCAGGGAGTTCTATTGTATCTTCACCTAAAAGAAGTTGTTGGTAACGTACATCTAAAGAAAGACCAAATTTATCTATCTGATTACCGGCATCGTTTACATAGAATTCTCTTGCGACTTCGTAACCAGCCCACTCTAAAACTGCCGCAAGACAGTCGCCTAAAGCACCGCCACGGGCATTACCCATGTGCATAGGGCCTGTTGGGTTAGCGGAAACGAATTCAACATTTATTTTCTTGCCGTTCCCGAAATTGCTTTTACCGTAATTATCGCCCAGAGTATCAATATCTGAAAGCACATCTGCATAAAAATCATTTTTTAAAAAGAAGTTTATAAATCCGGGACCTGCAATTTCACACTTTTCAAAATAAGTGTTTTCTAAATTGATTTTACTCTCTATTTCTTCCGCAATTTTTCTTGGAGGCATTCTTAAAGCCTTTGAGAGCATAAATGCGGCATTCGCTGAATAGTCACCATTGTTTCTGTCAGCAGGAATTTCTGTTTTGAAATTGGGGATTTCTGCTTCAATAAAAGTACCGTCTGCCATATTCTGTTTTAAAGCAGCAGTAACTGAATCAATAATTTGTTTTTCTGCAATATTTACTATTTTTGACATATTTTCACCTACTAAATCTTTTTTACTGTGAGGGTTACTGTGTTTTCAGCAACCATACTTGAATTGAAATCTATAGTGTATCTTAATCGGACTTTACCTCCGTTGTCATCTAATCCAACTAAAACCTTGCTTGCAAAAACACCCATTACAAGTGAGCCTGCGGGGGTTTCATAGTGACAACTGTGTCTTTTGCCGTTTTCTATAATGAAGCGTGAATTGTAACTACCACTTCGTGTTATTGTAACACATTCGGGGGACTCTACCTCTATAGTAGTTTTTGTACCTTTCATTTCTTCATCTATTTCGTCATATTCAATTATGTAACCGTTGTCGGTTTTTTTATAAGTGCCACGGGAGTTTATCTCTAAAGTGTCACTTTCGTTGTCATCTGTAGTCTGCACAGTGACGAATTTTATCATAACATCATTTTTCATTGTGCTTTTCTTCTGCGTACTTTAAAAGTTTGTCTATAAGTTCACTGTAAGGTACGCCTACCTTTGCAAAGAGTTTAGGGAACATACTGATTGATGTAAATCCCGGGAGTGTGTTTAATTCATTAAGGCAGATTCTGCCATCATCTAAAAGGAAGAAATCAACTCGTGAAAGTCCTGAACAGTTAAGTGCTAAATACGCTTTTTTAGCGGCTTCCTGAACTTTTGCTTCTACGCCATCCGGTAAATCTGCCGGAATTGCAAGACCGGTTGAGTCATTTATGTATTTTGCTTCGTAGTCATAAAATTCTGCAGTAGGTAAAATTTCACCGACACAGGAAGCAACAGGCTCGTCGTTACCCATAACTGCACATTCAATTTCACGACCGATTAAAGTTTCTTCAAGGACAACTTTTCTGTCTTCTTTAAAAGCAATTTCTAAAGCTTTTTCTAATTCTTCTTCGTTGTGTGCTTTTGTAATACCAACAGAAGAACCGGCATTTGCAGGTTTTACGAAAATCGGGAATTTTAAATAATCAACTGCTGATTTTAAATCAACTTTGTTGTTGTCGAGTTCATATTTTGTGAACGCTACCCATTTTGCTTGTGGAATACCTGCGGCATCACAAATTGTATTAGTAATAGCTTTATCCATACACATAGCACCTGCGAGCGGTGTACAACCAACGTACGCTATATCTGCCATTTCAAATATACCCTGAATTGTACCGTCTTCACCATTTTTACCGTGCATAACCGGGAAGATAATATCAATTTTAATTTTTTCTATATTTTCACCTTTGAAAACTAAAAGAGCTTTTTCTTTTTTGTCAGGTGAAATAATTGCAGAAACAGTATTTTTTTCTGCCCAGCTATTATTTTCGATGCTGTCGATGTCGCCATCATAAAAAAGCCAACGACCGTCTTTTGTAATGCCTAATGTGTAAACATTATATTTATCTCTGTTTATGTTTCGTAAAACAGATGCAGAAGAACGAAGTGAAACTTCATATTCGCTTGATGCACCACCAAAAATTACAAGAACATTTTTCAAAATAATCACCTTGATTTACTAAATATTTAAAAATACAAAAATACATTCTAAATTTTACCACATTAAAATAATTAAATCAATCATAAAATACTATGATATTTTAAGAATACTGTTTACCTTTTCTATAAAAAATGCTACAATATATCAAATAAAATAAAAAAGAGGTAAATTTAATGGAAATCAAAGAGATTTTAAAATATGTTGACCACACACTTTTAAAGCAGGAATCTACCTGGGAGCAAATGAAGATTATTTGTGATGATGCTATGAAATTTTCAACTGCAAGTGTTTGTGTGCCACCGTCATTTGTTAAACAATGCAAAGATTATTGTGGCGATAATATGAAGATTTGTACAGTTATTGGTTTTCCTAATGGTTACAACACAACTGCTGTAAAAGTTTTTGAAACAGAAGACGCTGTAAAAAATGGTGCTGACGAAATTGATATGGTTATAAATATCGGTTGGGCAAAATAGAGGAAATTTGATTTAATTAAAGAAGAAATCAAAGCAATCAAAACCGCTTGTGATGGTAAGATATTAAAAGTAATAATTGAAACTTGTCTTTTAAGTGAAGATGAAAAAATTGAACTTTGTAAAGTTGTAACTGAAGCAAAGGCAGATTTCATAAAAACATCAACCGGTTTTTCTACAGCCGGTGCTACAAGAGAAGATATTAAACTCTTTAGTGAAAATATAGGAGAAAATGTAAAAATGAAGGCTGCAGGTGGAATTGCTTCACTTTCCGATGCAGAAGATTTTTTAAAACTTGGGGCAGAAAGACTTGGTACTTCAAGAATTGTTTCAATAGCAAAAAGTGAACAAGGCAGTGGTTATTGATTTTCAAAGAACAATATAGTGTAAGGGGAGAAATCAATGAAAAAATTCGGTGAGAGAATAAATATGGAAATTTGCTATGTTCCTGCGGCAAAATTGAAAGATGTTCAGGAAATGATGGCAAACTGGAAAAATAACAATAAAACAATAAGAATTTCTGCAATAGTGGCAATTTTAATGTCGTTTGTGAATTTGTTTTACCTGTGTTTTTCAGAAGCGGAAATAAATAATGCAATTCCTGTAACTATGTGTATTGTAAGTATGTTGTTAATGGCAATAGAAGCGGTTATAGTTACAAAAAGTATAAAGTGGGTGTACTATTTTTCTTACTTGAGCACAATGTTGTTTTCGTTTTCAGCTTCTTGTATAGGTTTTAAAGAGTTTACATTACCCGCCGCAATAGTAATGTCTTTTCCGCATATTGTAAATGTCTATTTTTCGTACAAGGCAATTTATAATTACGAAGATGTATTTCTTAAATTAAAAGAACGCAGAGGTTTTCCAAACTTTGTCTTCAGTACGGCAGATATGTACGCAGATAAAATGTATCTGAAGAATAAGGAAGAACCCACAGTAGCGGAAAAAAGAGTTGAAGCATCTTTTTATCCTTTTAACGAAGAAAGTGAAATTGTTGATGAAGAAGTAAGAAGAATGAATACGCTTCGATACGAAGAATTGAAGCATCACGAAAAAAATGTTGTGGGGGCTTATTACGAATCGAAAGAAAGAACTCTTACAGAAG
>JAFSBS010000071.1 GCA_017437165.1 Clostridia bacterium | reverse complement strand
AACGGCTTTTTCAATATCTTCTTTGCTCATATTTGAAGAAGATGTGATTGAAATTGATTGTTCTTTACCTGTACCAAGGTCTTTTGCAGAAACGTGAACAATACCGTTAGCGTCAATATCAAAAGTAACTTCGATTTGTGGAGTACCACGACGAGCAGGAAGAATACCGTCAAGGTGGAACATACCAAGAGTTTTGTTATCTTTAGCAAATTCTCTTTCACCTTGTAATACGTGAATTTCAACTGATGTCTGATTATCTGCTGCAGTTGAGAAAATCTGGCTCTTCTTTGTTGGGATAGTTGTGTTTCTTTCAATAATCTTTGTGCAAACTGAACCGAGAGTTTCAATACCAAGTGAAAGAGGAGTAACGTCTAAAAGGAGAAGACCTTTAACATCGCCACCTAAAACACCTGCCTGAAGAGCAGCACCGATAGCAACACATTCGTCTGGGTTAATGCCCTTGAATGGTTCTTTACCTGTATATGATTTAACAGCATCCTGAACAGCAGGGATTCTTGAAGAACCACCAACCATAAGAACTTTGTCAATTTCTGATGTTTTGAGACCTGAGTCAGAAATAGCCTGGCGAACAGGACCCATTGTTGCTTCAACAAGGTCTGCAGTGAGTTCGTTGAACTTTGCTCTTGTGAGAGTTGTATCAAGGTGTAAAGGACCTGCTTCTGTCATTGTAATTAATGGTAAGTTAATAGCAGATGAAGTAACTCCTGAAAGTTCAATCTTTGCTTTTTCTGCTGCTTCTTTAAGTCTTTGCATTGCCATTTTGTCGCCTTTTAAGTCAATGCCGTTTTCTTTTTTGAATTCAGCAGCGAGCCAGTCGATAATTCTTTGGTCGAAGTCATCACCACCGAGGTTGTTGTTACCTGCAGTAGCAAGAACTTCCTGAACACCTTCGCCCATTTCAATAATAGAAACGTCGAATGTACCACCGCCAAGGTCGTAAACCATAACCTTTTGGTCGTTTTCTTTGTCGATACCATAAGCAAGAGCAGCAGCAGTAGGCTCGTTTATGATTCTCTTAACTTCAAGACCAGCAATTTTACCAGCGTCTTTTGTTGCCTGACGTTGTGAGTCTGTGAAGTAAGCAGGAACAGTAATAACTGCCTCTGTAACTTTATCACCAAGATAACTTTCTGCATCTGCTTTAAGTTTGCTTAAAATCATAGCAGAAATTTCTTGTGGTGTGTATTTTTTGTCATCAATAGTAACTTTGTAGTCAGTACCCATTTGTCTTTTGATAGAAGCAACAGTTCTGTCAGGGTTAGCAACAGCCTGACGCTTTGCAACCTGACCTACAAGTCGTTCGCCTGTTTTTGAGAAACCTACAACTGATGGTGTAGTTCTGTTACCTTCAATGTTAGCAATAACGACAGGTTCGCCACCTTCAATAACTGCAACGCAAGAGTTTGTTGTACCTAAGTCAATACCAATTGTTTTAGCCATAATAAATTACCTCCAAAATTTGATTTTATAAAAGTTTATTTTTTTATTGAGTTATCTGAACACTTGCAAATCGTAACACGCGGTCACCCATTTTATAACCTTTTTCAAATACTGCTGAAATAGTATTTTCAGGTAAATCTGGATTTTCCGCAGTCATAACTGCATTGTGTATTTCCGGATTGAATTCTTCACCGACTTCACCGAAAGAAACAATATCTGATTTACTCAAAATGTCCTTTAATTGATTATAGGTCATTTCAATACCTTTTCTGTAACTCTCAATATCGTCAGTTTTATTATCTATCGCCCTGTCAAAATTATCAATAACAGGGAGAAGAAGTGCTAAAGTACTTGCTTTTGAATCGTTGTAAGCAGATTCTTTTTCTCTTTGTGAACGTTTTCTGAAATTATCATATTCAGCAAGAACTCTCATATATGAGTCTTTAGTTTCTGCTAATTCCTTTTCTAATTTTTCTTTTTCAGCCACTAAAGCATCAGTTTTTTTATCTGATTTTTTTGACTTTTTTGTTTCTTTTGTTTCTTTTGAAGATTCGTTTTGTTCTTCGTTTAAGATTTTTTCATCAGTTGCCATAATTTACCTCACTCAAGTGTTTCTGTAAGCAGGTTACCAATGACACCTGCTAAATATTTAATGCTTGGAATAAGCCTTGCATAATCAATTCTTGTAGGGCCTATAATGCCTATGGAACCACTGTCACGGTCACCAACTGTATATTTTGAAAATATTGTTGATGAATTGCGGAGTTCTTTAAATGCATTTTCTTCGCCGATTGAAACCGTAAGCGGTTTTCTTTGAGCAGTGAGAAGAGCTTTTATAGGTACTTCTCTGTGTAAAAAGTCCATAAGTTCAAATGCATCAAGTGATAATTCAGAATGATTTAATATATTAGACTGACCGTTAAAATGTAAGTCGGTAGATTTTACTGAATTACAAAGGTCTGCTACACCACAAAGCAGGGGAGACATAACAAATACTTTATCACCTAACGAAGCAACAAGTGTCTGTATAAACGGAATGTCAATATTTGAAACTGAATTACCTAAAAAGTAAGTCTGCATTATGTTGTAGAAAACTTCTGCAATCTGTGTGGTTATTTCGCTTTCAGTACGAACAACCATACTTTTCAGAATGCCTGAAGTTGCAAGTAATACAACCATTGCAGTTTTACTGCTTAACGGAACTAATTCCACACGTTTTATAAGGGCTTCGCTGTCAGAGGGTGAAGAAGAAACTGCAACGCAGTTGGTAAGCTCTGAAAGAATGCTGCCTGCTTTTTCTAATAATTGGTCGGGTTCACCCGAGTATCCCTGAAGCCATGTTTTTATTCTTTCTTGTTCTTCGTGACCTAATTCATATTTAGTCATAAGATTGTCAACGTAATAACGATAGCCTAGTTGTGATGGCACTCTGCCTGCAGAAGTGTGTGGTTGGATTAAGTAACCAAGTTCAACTAAATCTGCCATATCGTTTCTTATAGTTGCTGAAGAAACTGAATTACCCATTGCATTCTGAAGTGTTTTTGAACCAACCGGCTCGCCTGTAGCGATATAACTTTCAATTATCAACGCTAAAATCTTTTGTTTTCGTTCAGATAAGGTTGGCATTTTAACACCCCTTTGCAATTGGTTGTGTGGAGTGCTTTTTGTTTTTAGCACTCATTAGCACTTCGTGTGTGAGAGTGCTAACTCTGTTAATAATATACATCTGTTTTTACCATTTGTCAACCTTTTATTCAAATTTTTTTGTAAATAGTTTGTGAATAACACATTTTAAATTCCCCGTTTGTTGCATAAATCATTTATTTATGGTAAAATATAGAAACATTAAAACTAATAAAATTTGAAAGGCAATCGTTATGAAATTATCGCTCGTTGTTCCGTGTTATAATGAAGAAGCAAATGTGAAACGTTTTTTCAATGAAGTTAATAATGCATTTTTGTGTAATATAGATGATTACGAATTTGTTTTTGTAAATGACGGAAGTAAAGATAAAACTTTTGATAATTTAAAAGAACTTTATGAAGAAAATTCTGCGTATAATATACAGGTATTGTCCTTCAGCCGTAATTTTGGTAAAGAATCTGCTATGTATGCAGGTCTTAAAGCTTCGCGTGGTGACTATGTCTGCATTATAGATGCCGATTTACAACAAAGTCCCGAAGTGGTTCTTAAAATGCTCGAAGAAATAGAAAAAGATGAAAGCATAGATTGTGTAGCGGCATATCAGGAAGAGCGAAATGAAGGTGCGTTACTTTCCAATTTTAAGTCTGCTTTTTATACTATTATAAATAAATTAGCAGAAGTTGATTTTGTAAACGGTGCATCTGATTTCAGACTCCTTAACAGAAAAATGGTTGATGCGGTTCTTTCTATGAGCGAATATCATCGTTTTTCAAAAGGTATATTCAGTTGGGTTGGATTTAATACTAAATATATAGCTTATGAAGCAAGCGAAAGAGCGTATGGCGAAAGTAAATGGAGTTTTCTCAAACTTTTCAAATATGCGATTGATGGAATTGTTGCTTTTTCAACTTTACCATTAAGACTTTCTATTGCAACAGGTTTTATAACCGCAGTTGCTTCAATTATTTATCTTATAGTTGTTGTATGCCAAAAACTTATTCAGGGGATAGATGTACCGGGTTACGCTTCTATAATAGTGTTGATTTTATTTTTAGGTGGAATGCAACTTTTTTGCCTCGGTATTTTAGGCGAATATCTGGCAAAGGTGTATGTACAGACTAAAAACAGACCACTGTATATTTTAAAAGAGCATTTGGGAAAAGAGAATAATGATGAAAACGATTACTACGATTTTCAATAAATATAAAGAACTTGTAACATATATTATATTTGGTGTTCTTACAACACTCGTGAATTTCTTTGCATTCTGGCTTTTTACAAAAATATTAGGTGAAGACCTTTATTTAGTTAATAATGCAGTTGCATGGGTAGTGGGGGTTGTATTTGCCTATGTTACAAATAAACTTTTTGTTTTTGAGTCAAAAAGTTGGGATTTAAAACTCATAACTAAAGAAATCACAGGATTTTTAGGTGCGAGAATATTCAGTTTTTTAGTAGAAGAAGGCGGAATGTTTTTGTTTATATCCGTTTTAGGTCTTGGCGAAAAGGCTCTTACTCTTGCAGGATTTACAATAACAGGGCAGTTTATAGTGAAAATTTTACTTGCGGTTATTGTGGTTGTTCTTAATTATGTGTTTAGTAAGTTCTTTGTGTTTAAGCATAAGGGACTAGGGACTGGGGACTAGGAATCAGTTGTTGTAGAAATAAATTCATCCTATCGTTTATGGTTAACTCTGACTTTAAATGATAGGTTTTTTATTTCTTGTGAAGCCCTAATCCCTAGACTCTAATCCCCAGTCCCTAAAAAAATAAAAACCACTGGTTAAACCAGTGGTTTTGTATTTTTTTCTTATTGCTCTACTGTGTAAACACTAACTTTTTTACGGTCTTTGCCAAGGCGTTCAAAACGAACCTGACCGTCAACAAGAGCAAATAATGTATCATCTTTACCCTTACCAACGTTTGTGCCTGGGTGGATTTTTGTACCTCTTTGTCTTACAAGGATGTTACCTGCAAGAACGTGTTGACCGTCTGCACGTTTAGCACCAAGTCTTTTAGACTCTGAATCACGGCCGTTACGTGTAGAACCCATACCTTTTTTATGAGCAAATAATTGGATATTAATCTTAAGCATTCGTTACACCTCCGTAAGTGTTTCTAAAAACTTCGGATAATCTTCTGCTAAACTGTCTAAATGAAGTTTTAAACCAAGTAAGATATCCTTTGTGATATGTCTTTGTTCCTTGTTTACTATGAGTTTCATTCTTGCATCATTCACATTGATTTCAGCATTTACCTTTAAAATCTCTGTTATGGTATTCGCTACCATATAACTTGCAGAAGAAACGGAAGCACAGACAATGTCTTCACCCTCTTCAGCAAAACCTGAATGACCTGTAATTAAGAAACCGTAAGGAACATCTCCGTCAAAATAAAATGTTGCTTTTGTCATTACGCATTGATAGCTGAAATTTCAACCTTTGTGTATGGTTGTCTATGACCCATCTTGCGTTTCTCATTTTTCTTTGGTTTGTAAGTAGCAACAACAATTTTCTTGCCTTTGCCGTTCTTAATAACCTTTGCGCCAACAGAAGCACCATCAACGTATGGAGCGCCAACTTTAATGCCATCTTCTGCGCCAATTGCAATAACTTTATCAAAAGTTATTTCTGCGTCAGCTTCAACGTCGAGTTTTTCGATGAAAATAACATCGCCGTTCTCAACTTTGTATTGCTTACCGCCTGTTTCAATGATTGCGTACATAGTTTTTACCTGCTTTCTTTCAGTCTCGCTAACAAGGCACACTTATGTGTTTGTGAGAATATACCTCGCCCTTAATATGCGGCGTATGATATTTTAGCAGATAGAAAACAATTTGTCAAGGGGTGAAAATAATTTTGTTACCCAAATTATTTTCAGAAATCAGAAACTAGGAATTAGGAATTAGGGCTTCGCAAAAATGAAAACATCCTATCATTTAAAGTTGTTTTTTAGTATCAACTAAAAATGATAGAATGAAGTTATTTCTATAACACCTAATTCCTAGTTTCTAATTCCTAGTTCCTTGGTTATATCCTCCGCCAGTTCTGCATGAAAAATCATCTTTTCGCCACTCGTCGGGTGAATAAATTCTGCTTTGCCACAATGGAGACCCGGGCGGGAAAGATTTTCTGTAACCTCGCCACCATACATATCGTCACCGATAAGTGCAAAACCAATTGAAGCAAAATGCACTCTTATCTGATGGGTCCTGCCTGTTTCAATATTTACTTTTAATAATGCTCTGTCACCATTTCGCTTTTCAAGTTGCCAATGTGTAGTGGCAGGGAGTGCATCTTCTCTTGTAGAAGAAACTGCTCTCAATGTTTTATTTGGGTCGGGTCGGTAAATTGGTGTATCAATAGTACCTGTTTCAGCAATATCGCCTTTTACAAGTGCATAATATGTTTTTTCGATTTTTCCGTTCAACCTGAACGCAGAAAGAGAATTTTTTGCAAAAACAATAACGCCCGAAGTACCTTTATCGAGTCTGCCTATTGCTCTGCCTGCCGCTTCGCTGCCACCATTCTTTATAATGTAATTAGCAACACCGTTTGCAAGTGTACCGTTAGGGTGTCGTCTTGTAGGGTGGGCAGAAATTCCTGCCGGTTTATTTAAAACCAAAATATCTTCATCTTCAAAAATTATATCTAATTCCATTTCACAAAGAAGCGGGGGTGTAGATTTTTCGGGGATTCTTATTACAACAGTTTCATCTTTATAAACATTGTCAATCATTCTGACAACTCTGCCGTTCGCAGTAACAGAACCTTCAGTATGGCGGAGTGACTGAACAATTTTTGTTGAAAGTTTCAGGTGACCTTTTAAAAAATGAAGAAGAGGTCTGTCTGAAAATTCTTTCGGCACATTGTACTCTAAAACTCTCATAACAAACCTCCATTTAAAAATTTTAAAATTGTTAAACTTTTTAACAATTTGTATATGCAACTGTATATACATTGAAAAAATATGAAAATTGTTCATAACTTTGTCAATGTAAAGTCAATTACTTTACTCGTTTTTTGTCAAAAAAGAATAAAATTTGATTTTGGGCTCTGTTTGTGAACAAAACTGACAGGGTTATGAACAAAGTAAAGTTACTTGCTTTACAAATGTAAATTTTTTACAATGTATATTTTTTTATGATGATTATGCAGAATTTTGCATAATATGGTAATTATTATACAATGGCAAACTCAGATACTTTTCTGTCTTTAAAAGTGGCGACAGATTTAAACCCGGCCTGTCTTGCAATTTCGTAAGCTTTGTCAATATTTAAACCGATTCTTTCAGCATAATGGGAGTCAGAACCTACAGAGATTAACTTACCACCCAACTCTTTATATCTTTTAATTGTTTCTAAATCAGGTGATGGCTTGTTAATAGGGTATTTAAGACCACCCATATTTATTTCTAATGCCTTATCTTTTTCTGCACAGAGTTTTAAAAGTTCATCTACTTTAACTTTATATTTATCAATATCTTCAACATATCCGCAGATATTATAAATGTATCTGAATGGATATGTAATGTGCGCTAAAATTTCAAAATTGCCCCACTCGAGCATTTTTATAAGTTCATCAAAATATTCATTCATTGTTGCTTCAATGTCAATTCCGTCAAAACTTTTCCAGTAATAGAAGTCTTCCTGTTCTCTTAAATTATGAATTGAACCAATAACGACATCGTAATTGTGTGAATCAATAATCTCTTTTGCCAATTCAGGAATATAGTGTGGTTGAGCAAGTTCAATACCTTTTAAAATGTTTATCTGACCTTGTAATTTTTCAGAGACTGCAGAAACATCTCTGAAACTGTTTTCAACAACTTTGTCGTAATTATCTTTGTAATAATAATCTACTTCACAATGGTCAGTAAAT
The DNA here is from genome assembly GCA_017437165.1 of Clostridia bacterium. Classification (GTDB taxonomy): domain Bacteria; phylum Bacillota; class Clostridia; order Oscillospirales; family Acutalibacteraceae; genus DTU089. The sequence goes on along the minus strand of JAFSBS010000071.1, from coordinate 10,158 downwards.
GCAACTGTGTGAATTTTGTTGTCCCTTGCAGCTTCTGCCATAAATAATGCTTCGTGATTTCCGTCAGGGGAGTTAATTGTGTGAGTGTGTAAGTCGATTATTTTGATTTCGTTCATAAATATAATACACCATCCATTGATAATTGAAAATGGAAAATTAAGGGGCTGACGCCAATTGTAATATATTTTGATTTATAATCAAATGCGAAGCATTTCCGAAATTTTCAACTTTCAATTCTTAATTTTCAATTTTGAAATTACAGTTTCCTATTCTACCACAAACTTCTAAAAAATAATATAGCAAAATAAAAGAAAAAACTTTATTTAATTTGAATAATATGGTAAAATACAACTAATTTGTAAAAAAAGTGCTATAAAAGGCAGGTTTAAAAATGAAGTTAACTTATGAAGCGTATGCTAAAATAAATTTAATATTAGATGTTACAGGAGTTAAGCAAAACGGATATCATACACTTTTTACTGTTATGCAATCTATCGGTTTAAAAGATGTTATAACAGTTGAAAAAACAAAAGGTGAAAAAATTACTATTTCGTGTACAGATGAAACCGTACCGACGGATTCTAAAAATATTGTATATAAGTGTGCTGTGAAATTCTTCGAGCATTTTAAAATAGAAAAAGACAAGGGTATTCATATCCATATTGAAAAGAATATACCGCACGAAGCAGGACTTGGTGGAGGCAGTGCAGATGGTGCCGCAGTTTTGGTTGCACTCAATAAAATTTTTGAGGTAAACGCAAGTAAACGGACACTTATGTTTATAGGTGGTAAAGTTGGTGCAGATATTCCTTTCTGTGTTGTAGGTGGTACTGCACTTTGTCAGGATATTGGTACAGTTGTTGCACCACTTCCCGATATTAAAGAATGTTGTATAGTTATAGTAAAGCCTGAAAGTGGTAGTTCTACCATTAAAGCCTATGATGCTATTGATTCATTGGGAGAAAGATTAAAACACACAAAAAATAATGAAATGTTAGAAAATCTTTTAGAAGAAAATCTTAACGATGCATTAAAGTATTGTGATAATGTGTTTGAACAGGTAATTGAAGTTCCCGACAGAGCAGATATTAAACATGTTTTAAGAAAACACAATTCATCTGCTGCGTGTATGTCGGGTTCAGGTTCTGCAATTTACGGAATTTTTTTCAACGAAAAAGATGCTATGAATGCAAAAAAAGAGTTAGAAAAGAATTACAAAAAAGTTTATATTTGTGACAGAAAAAATACAGGAGTAAAATTTCTTGAAAATAACTGAATAAAATGAAAAATGACCGCCAATAATTCATTCAATGAACGAAAGGCGGTTTTTATTTATGACAACTTATACATATAAAGCATTTAAAGAAAAACGTGACAAAATATTTTTAGCATCTCTGTTAATTGCAGTTGTGCTTTACTGTGCATTTGCGATAACGTATTTTGCCGCTGTTTCGGGTGAAATAAGAGAAAGTGTAGTGAGACTTCATATTTTAGCAGATAGTAATTCAGATATAGACCAAGAAATAAAACTGAAAGTTCGTGATGCTCTATTAGAGAAAAACACAGAGTTGCTTTCAGATAAAGTTACACCTGAAAATGCAGAAGAGTATTTTAAAAAATCAAAAATTGAATTGGAAAAGTGTGCAAACGAAGTATTAAAAGAAAATGGTTTTGACTATAACGCAAAAATTACTTTAGGTAAAGAATATTACACAACAAGGGTTTATGAAGACCTGACTTTTCCGGCAGGGGTTTACACATCTGTAAAAGTAGTTTTAGGTAGCGGAGAGGGTAAGAATTGGTGGTGTGTAATGTTTCCACCGCTTTGTGTACCGGCTGCAACCGGTGATATAACAACAGATAGTTCAGTCGCTTTAGAAGAATACTTAGACGAAGACGGTAAAAAAATAGTCTCGTCAAAAGGTAAGTTTAAAGTCGGGTTTAAGGTGGTTGAGTTGTATGAGAGGCTGTTTAAATTTAATTGAGAATTGAAAATTAAAAATTGAAAATTGTGGGACCTGCGGTCGGCAATTATAATTGAATATGTATAAAAATGACAACACCCTATCATTTAAAGTATCAACTAAAAATGATAGGATGTAGTTGTTTCTATTCAAAAATAATTATAATCAAATGCGTAGTGTTTCCGGAATTTTCAATTCTCAATTTGAAAAATATGCTCTCGCGTACGCTGCAAGACCGGGAATAAGAGTTTTAATTTCTTTGCCTGAAGTATTTACCATAAGGTGATAACCTTCTTTGTCACCCCAGGCGGTGTCTGCAAGCATTTTTCTTAAATCTGCTCTGCCTTTGTCAATTTCTTTCATTTTCTTTTCAATATCTTTGTCAGTAAGCACTTCACCGGGTTTTGTTCTTTCCTTGCAACGCTTTATTTTTGATTCTTTGTCAGCGTAAACGAAGATATTGAGAAGTTCCTCGTTATTGAGAAGGACATCAGCACATCTGCCGACAATTACGCAGTCACCTTTTGATGCGAGTTCTCTTATAACCTTTGTCTGCTCTGTAAAAAGCTCAACAGACTGATTGATAAAGAAAGTAGAAGCAGAAAATCTTACGCCGATAGTTGTCGGATAAAATGCTCTTATATCTCTTTCGGCTGCATTTTCAACATAGTCTTTGTCAAGACCTTGTTTTTCTGCAACCATTTCGATTATCTGGTAGTCATAGCAAGGTACCCCTAACTCTTCTGCAAGGCGTTTGCCTAACTCTCTGCCACCTGAACCGAATTCACGACTTATTGTAATAATCTTTGACATACTAATACCTCCTTTAAAGAAATATTCCTTCTATAGGTATTATATCATAAATTATTGAATTTTACAATAATGTATTGAGTTCTTGTAAAAGAGCTTCATCACTTTTTTTAGTTTTGGTTATTTCAGAAAAGTCTTCACAACCGAAACCGATTAAAAATTCTGCAGAATATGTGTTTCTTGTTATATCGGAAGTGAATATTTTTGTTTCAGGTGAGTCGCCGAAAGTGTCATAAATAAATTTACTGCTGTTACCGAGTATTTTTTGAGAAGAAGCAACAACGTTTTTTAAATTTTCTACTTCTTCTTTAAGAATTTCAGATGAAGTTTCTTTTAAAGATTTTTCATTTTTTTCGGTTTGTATTTTTATTTTTGAAAGAATATAATTAAAAGCATCTTTTTCTGTAATGGAACTGTTTTCGTTTGTTAAAAATTCATTTTCTTTTAAATATTTTACAGTTTCTTTTATAGTATTATTTTTTACGATACATTTCTGGAGTTCTTCGTTAATTATGTTAGATAAAAGATTTAAAAAACCTAATTTTTCTTCAATATCTGCATTTTTCAGTTTTTCTTTGAGTTCTTCACTTGCAGTACCATTAAGAACATTTTCAGGGGAGCAAATTTCTCTCATGTTTTTGAATGTTTTGTAAAATGAAGAAAAATCAGAAGCAACTGTTGGCACCTGAATATATTGTGCAACGAATTCATAATCAATATCAATATTCTTTTTTTCAAAAGAATACATAAGTCTCGATAAATCCTCCCAACCTCTGGCGGTAACGAATTGTTTTCCGTCGGGGGTATTTTCAATTATATAAAAATCTGTGGGCTTCGAGTCAAGATATGTAATAATTGCCGGGTGAACTCTTTCACTTACTGCATATTCACGCCATACATCGTAGTCAGACTGAATATCTATTTTCTGAATTCTGTCTAAAGTCGCAATGTCATACTCCTTTACGGATTTATTATATTCTGGTGGGTTGCCTGCGGCAACTATCACCCAACCATCCGGTACAGAATGTGAACCGAATGACTTGTACTGTAAAAATCTTAACATAGAAGGTGCAAGTGTTTCAGAAACACAGTTGATTTCATCTAAAAACAAAATACCTTGTTTATGACCTGTTTTTTCTATGTATGAGTAAACATCTGAAAGAATCTCACTCATAGTAAATTCTGAAACATCGTACTCTACACCACCGAAAGACTTTGTTTTTATAAATGGCAAGCCTAAAGCACTTTGCCTTGTGTGGTGTGTCATAGAGTAAGACACAATTCCTATATTCATTTCTTTTGCAATTTGTTCCATAACTGCGGTTTTACCTATACCGGGAGGGCCGTAAAGAAAAACAGGGCGTTGTTTATTTACAGGAATGGTAAACTCACCGTTTTCATCCTTTTCAAGATATGCAGTTATAGTGTTTTTTATATGTTTTGTAGCGTCTTTAATGTTCATTTTTTACCTCACACTAAAAGTAACTCATTAAGTAAATCTTCTGTTTCAGAGAGAGCAGTTTTTTTCTTTTTAACTGATACAATTTCTTGTAAATTACTGTAACCTTTTTTAGCACAGAGACTATAAAGTGTAGCACAGAATTCTGTATCGAAAGAAAAATTCTCTAATAAGTATGATAACACATTCCGGTCGTTAACTTCAACAGAAAATATTGCAACATCTTTTTCATACCCCTTTATAAAATCAAAATATTCTTTTTCTTTTGATTTGCTTAAATTTTCAGGGTACGCAAGTCTGAAGGCAGCCACAAATGGTTTTTCTGTTTCTTCTGCTTTTTCTAATTGATTATCATATTTTGAAAAATCGAATTCGCCGTTTTTTATTATATAGTCGCTATCATCCTGATAAGAATAAAAGGCACTGCTCATAAATACTTTTATCTGCTCTTTTTCAATTGATAAAACGTGATTAGGGCAGGTTTTATTTTTGTTTCTGTAAGCGAAAGGCAAAACACCTTCAAAGCCAAGAGTTAAATAATCTATAGTTTTCGGTATTGTTATGGTAATGCAGTTTTCTAAATCTGCTTTTGATGTGAATGATGAGCAAAACGCAGTACCTTTAATTTTGTACTCATCATAATATTTGTTGTAAAAAACAGATTTACCCAAATATTTTAATTCACTGTTAAATTTTATGTATTTTAAATTTTTACAGTCTTCAAATGCTTTATCTCCAAGTATCTGAAGTGAGTCGGGAAATATAACACTTTCAAGAGATTGACAACGCTTGAAAGCATACTCTTTAATTTGCTTGACATTTTCAGAAAAGGTTATTTTCTTCAGATTTGTACAACTGTGAAAGCACCCTTCTTCAATAATTTCGACTGAATGGGGAATTACAATTTCTTCAAGATTAAAACAACCCTTAAAAAGATTTTTGGGCAGAATTTTTATTGACGGCAGTATAACTTTTTTTAAATTTCTGCAGTCCATAAAAGCAGCTTCGCCCAAACTTTCAAGTTTAACAGGGATAAAGGCTTCTTCTAATGAAGTGCAGTTATAAAATGCTTCGTAACCAATCTTCTGTAAGTTTTCATTGAATTTTACAGTTTTTAAATTTCGGCAACTTGTAAACGTCATACGCGATATTACTTTTACTCTGTCCGATAACTCTAAATTCACAATGTCTTCGTTGTAACAGTATTCATTTATTTTAGATTTCTTTTTTTTGAAAACCAATTTATTGTTTTTTATTTTCAAACTATCACCTTAACTATTCAGAAAAATCATCTTTATCAATAAAAAGTGGTGTTGCCCATAGTGGCATTTTTGATTTATCAAAACAACTGTCATTTATTAAGAATACAGATTTATATTTTGGTATTTGTTTCGGGTAAATACCTTCACCATCTGTGAAATATATAAGTCCGTTAATTTCATTTTGTTTTGAAGTGTTAAAAATTTCATCAACATACTGAAAAACAGGTCTGAAATCTGTACCACCAAAACCATTTAATTTAAGATTTTTAATGTAATCTTCCAATTCATCAGGATTATGAATTATTTTAACATCTTTTATTTCTGAATCACATTGAATAATGTGAATTTCTGTATTAACAGAAAAGAAATCGGTTGACTTTAATATATTATAAGTTTTTTCTATAAATTTCTCAACTATGTTTCCTTTTACAGAACCGGAAGTATCAATAGCAATAAAAAGTTTTCTTGTTTTAAGATTTTCTATATACTCAAGTGGTTCTATAATAGGCATATTCTTATACATTTTTAAACCATAAGTGTAAAATATGTAGTCAAATTCATCATCATTTATTTCCACAGATTCGTTAAAGAAAATGAATTTCTTTAAAAATTTACTGTAATCATATCTGTCATTTGTAACACTTTTTAAAATCTGAATATCTGCACCGGACATATACCCTTGCTTTTTAAGTGCTTCAATATCACTTGCAACCGTCGGAGTAACTTTACGCCATTCGTCTTTTTCTTCTTTTGCAGAGCCACTTATTGCATCATACATTATTTTATCATTTGACTCGTTAGAAAGACCTTTTCGGCTGTCTGCTTTTTTATAAATTGAACGAGCTTCAACAGTTTCTTCATCGTCATCAAATTCAAAAAATGCAAAGTTCTTGTTTTTGTACCAGATTTTATGAACATCGTCTTGAAATGTGGTTTTATAGAGTTCAAGAGTTTCTTTATTTATATCACTACTCTTTAAATAGTAATAAATGTTTTCGGCAGAAAGGTTTTTAACTTGTTTTTTTATATTTTCAATAATTGCATTCTGGGCTATTTCTTTTTCGCTCTTTACGCAAGATAACCCCCAACTGTTTATTGTAGCTTCAACAGAAATATCTGATGATATATTCCAGAGAGAAGTATCCTTAAAATCAATATTGAAAGGGTGTAAAAGCATACAGTGAAGAATAGAGTGAAGTAAAACGCGATTTACGGAAACAGTGTTTTCTTTGAATCGTAAAAGAATATAATTAGGGTTATAATAAAAACATTTTGCGTCAGTAAAAATATCTTCTTCATTTGTTGGTACAAATTCTAAAGTGTTTATAGCTCTTATGAGTGAGTGGATATTTCCTGTGAGTTCAGTTTTAGCTTTTAATAAGATTTCTTCAGCTAAAATTTCTGTTTTTGTTTTCTCCATTAAATATTCTCACTCCTTTCATAAAAAGCAAAAAAGGTCGGTTTTTTTAACCGACTACCCTTTAAGAATAACATATAAAAATATATATTGTCAACAACTTTTCTGAAAGTCGTTGCGGTGAATGATTATTCTCTCTGTTTTAGCTATACAGAGACTTTTAACTTTGTTGAATATTGTGAATTGAAAAGAGCTTTTTTGTGTGCTACTATATAGACAAAGGAAGGGTGAGTCCGATGCCACAGTAAAACACAAAAATCTAAAAAGAAAGTGTGGTTCCGATGTACTAAAAAACCAGAAACTTAAAACTAAAAAAATTTGAAAGTGTGGTTCCGATGTATTAAGAAACTATAGTTCAAATTCAAAAATTGAAAGTGTGGTTACAATGTACAACTAAACATCAATCCTTGGCTTTAAATAAGCCGGTGGCGAATTCCTGAAGAAATTAAAATAAAAAAGAGTTAAAGCTTTAACCGTTAATATATAAAAGGAATCGCCTGAAAAAATCTGTAGAAAGAAGAGGTAAATGAGAATGATGTTAGATACAAAAAGTGAACAGTGACAGCCCTTGGTTCGGATGTTTTTTAACATGAGTCAAGGGCTGTTACATTTTTAAGATTTTTTAAAACCTTCAAAATGTAAGTTTGCTGTACAACTATTATCTCGCATCAGTTCCGGTAAACCTTATCATTTCTAAACCCGGGCAATTTTCAGCATCAATTTTTTTGTTGTATTCATCGCAGATTTTTCCCCAATTAACTGAACATTTTTCTATCAACACATTTTCTGCATATCTTAAATAGAATGCGGAATTTTTTATTTTTTCGACACCATATTGAAGACAGGGTCTTAAATCGTAAAGTCCGCTTTCCCATTTTGTTGTTTTAGAAAGAGTTACATTTACATTTTCGAAAGTAATATTTTCAATCAGATTTTCTTCGCTACCGTGTACTAAAACACCATTTTCGCCTTTGCAGGTAATATTGAAGAAACGGATATTTTTAATTTTACCTGACTTTGTATTTTCATCACGGTTAAATGTAGTGATAACAATTGGTTCAGCAGTACCCCACCAATCAGGGCAGAAACGTCGTGTTTCAATAATGCAGTTTGAGTATGTAACATTCTCAACATTACCACCGTCACGAATCTGAATTGAAAGACCGCGATTGCTTTTTGTGATAATGCAGTTATTTACAATGATGTTTCTGAAATCGCCGACACCTTCTGTGCCGATTTTAATTGCTGCAGAAGTCGAAATGAGAGTACAATCTGAAATTATGATGTTTTCACAAGGGCCATACTCTGCGTTACCCTTTGATGCTTTTAAGCAAATACAGTCATCTGCACACTCAATATGACAACCGAGAATTCGCACATTACTGCAATGGTCGGGGTCAATACCGTCAGAGTTGGCAACATCCAAATCATTTAAAATTCTTATTTGTGATATTAAAACATCATCACAACCCGCTGGGTGAAGAGTCCAGAATGGTGCGTCTATGACTGTGAAATCTTTAAAAGAGATATTATTACTTTTTTCAATATAAATAACAGTTGGTCTTGGGTAAAAATCACCTGTTACATAATATCTGTCTTTTCTTTTCACGAAACTATGACCATTTGCGTCAATTGTGCCTTCGCCTGTAATGGAGCATTTATCTGCTTCGTAACCATAAATAAATACAAACGACGGTTTGCCGGTAACGGGGTTTCCGATAAGAGCAGTTTTCGGGTCATTTATCATATTGCAAGGACGTATGTACCCGTCAATGTTGTCAGTAGCCTTTAAAACAGCACCTTTCTGTAAGTGCAATTCTACATTCTTTTTCATTCTTACGGAATCTGAAAAATATGTTTTTCCGCTTGTTAAAACTACTGTACCGCCACCATTTTCTTCTGCCTTATCAATAGCGCTCTGAATTGCTTTTACATCATTTATTTTTCCGTCGGCAACAGCGCCGAAATCTTCAGGATAAAAGTATTTCACACTACATACTTCCTTTTTTTAAGATATTGTAATTATAGCATAATTTGGTTGAATATTGCAAGGTGTCAGTTGTCAGTGTAAGAGTGTAAGTGCTTTAATTTGAGTAATTAACCATTTGGGTTTGTGTCCAAAAAACTTTTAACTGCTTCATTTATTTCATTTTCTGTCAAATAAATGTTTTTACCTTTTAGTTTTAAAATAATGTCTGTGCAAAAAGTTATTAATTTCATATTTGCGTCTTCGGCTTTTTTCGTCAATTCTTTGTCCTGTAAGTTAATGAGAAAACGAATAATTATTTTTTTCATTTCAATCAATATTCCTTTTTTGTTTGATAGAAAATATTATAATATAACTGCAATACAAATGCAATGCATATTTTATGAATATAGTGTTATAAACTAATTGTGAGACAATTGTATTGCGAGGTAATTTATATGGGAAAATTTAAAATACCATCAATTCCGCCAACAACAAATAAAACAATTCGTTTTCCGAATGATGTAATAGAAGAGGTAGAAAAAGCAATTCAGGGAAAAGAATGTAACTTTTCTGCGTTTGTAATTGCAGCAGTGCGTTCAGCATTGGAAGATATTAAAGAAAACTAAATTAATCTATGTTAAAAGTATGTAGGGTCCTATCATTTTAGTTGATATCCAAATCAACTTTTGATGATAGGACCAATTTATTGTTTCAATTTATAACCACTGACTCACTGACATACCGACCACGGCATATAATAAAATGTGTATAAAAAAGGTTGTTTATCACAGAAAAGTGAATAATAATTCACTTTTTTAAGTCAAAAAATGTAAGAATTTGCCTGTATTTTGCAAAAAAAGTTCGTTTTGTTCACGCTTATTTTTATTCAATGTTACAATATTACAAAACCTGAACAGAAATTTGTTGCAATTTGACTAAAACGGGTATAAAATAAGCGGGTAAAAATTTTTATTCTAATTTTAAGGAGTAATAGATATGAGTTATGTTCAAAGAGTAATTGATGATGTAGCAAAGAAACACGCTAACGAGCCGGAGTTCGTTCAGACAGTTACAGAAGTTTTAACATCATTAGAACCGGTTATTGAGCAAAATCCTGAATATGAAAAATATTCTTTGCTTGAAAGAATTGTAGAACCTGAAAGACAAATCACTTTCAGAGTTACATGGACAGACGACAAGGGTAAGGTACACGTAAATACAGGTTACCGTGTTCAGTTCAACGGTGCTATCGGTCCTTACAAGGGCGGTCTTCGTTT
>JAFSBS010000070.1 GCA_017437165.1 Clostridia bacterium | reverse complement strand
CACCACAAGGTTTCGACCTTACTAAAGGCGAACTCGTTCTTTCCAACTACAACTACCCTGCTACAACAGGTAACGGCTTTAAAACAAAGCCTTACGAAACAAGAGTGTATTTATTCAAATAAAAAGGGACTGTAAAAAGCGCAGACCGTATAAAACCATATATAGTAAGGGGTTCTGTAGGTTTTAATAAAGCCTATAGAACCCTTTATTTTTTCCCTATCCCCTGAAAAAGAGGCTGTAAAAAAACTTTTTTACAGCCTCTTTTACGGAATTATTTCTTAATTTCTAGGTCTGCATACACCGGAAAATGGTCGGAAACATATCTTTCATCAACACCAGCAGTTACTACCTTATATGTTAATGCATTGAAATTATCGTTAACCATTACATAGTCAATAACTTCGCCTTCAAATTTTGATGGTTTGGTATCGTGATATGTAAGGTAATCCATTGTATCACTTGCTAAATATTTTGTATCGTGAAGAACTTTTGTAAACTCAACATAGTTATCAGAACCTTCAACTACATTCATATCTGCAGTAAATACAACAGGTAAATTTTTATATTTTTCTATATGTTCCAAAATCATTTTTACGCTTTCTTCTCTCGCCTTTACACCTTCATGGTCAAAGTGGGAGTTCACATGAACATATCGTTCTTTTGTCTCCTTATTTTCAAGTACTGCCCAAGTACAGATACGGATACAAGCAGCATCCCAACCTAAAGATGGTTTTTCAGGTGTTTCAGAAAGCCAGAAGTTACCACTATCCACAAGATTATATTTTTCTTTAAGATAAAACACTGCTGAATATTCACCTTGATTCTTACCATCATCACGAGCAACACCTACATAATCATATCCGGTAAGAGTTTCTTTTAATGTAGCCATCCATTCAGGTGTTGCTTCCTGCACACCAATTGAATCTGATTGACTTTTCACCATAGTTTCTGTAACGATACCGATTCTGTCTTCCCATGTGTCACGACCGACATTTGTACAACGGATATTAAAACTCATAATTCTCAGAGACTCTTCACCTTTTGATTCAAAGTCCTCAATAACATCCGGCCAATCTTTATAAAGAAAAACACCTGCAGTAACACCAATTGCCACTACTAAAACAATAGAAATAATGCTAAAAATCAATTTTTTCTTTTTACACATAACTAAAATTCACTTTCTTAAAAATTCAAATCTAATTTATCATATTCACTTAAAAACGCTTTAAGTGTTTCAAGCATTTTCAGAGTACCACCTTTTGAATTACTTTCGCAATTAACAACAAGCAAAGGTTCATGAAGACTGAGTCTTAAAAGTAGCCAACCATCACCTTTCTTTTTATCAAAATTAACTTTTACCCCTTCAAAATTCAATTTAACTCTTTCAATACCACTTGTGATATCAGTAAAATCTTTAAATGATTCTAAAACTGAATTACCATATTCAGTAAAATTATCAGTTTCTATTTTAATTCTTTTTTCGTTTTCTTCCACTGGTTCTTTTAACTTTTTCAGAATATCATCAATTGTCATATCTTGTTTTCTCAAAGAAGCCAACAAAATCACAATCTGTGTTGCAAGGTACGCACCATCGTCAAGATAATAATTATCTAAAAAAGCGGCGTGACCTGATGTTTCAATTGCTAAAGGTGCTTTGCTACCCTCATCAAATGTAAGTCGTTTTGCTTCATCTATAACGTTTTTGTATCCTCTTTTAAATCTGCGATGAATACCACATAACTCACTTTCTATAAATTCTGTAAGACCATCAGAAGTAACAGAATCAGTAACTACTATACCGCCCGGACAATCTTTAAGTGCAATATATGACGCTAATGCCACCAATCTGTTGCGATTTATAGGTTTACCATTTTTATCCACACAAGCAGAACGGTCGCAGTCTGTATCAAAAATTATACCTAAATCAGCGTTTGCTTTAGTTGTTGCCTGTGAAATTGCTTCCATAGCAGCTTCATTTTCCGGATTTGGCTGATGTGTCGGAAAACGACCGTTAGGATTTACCGCAACACTACCCGATGTATCGGCACCAAGAGGTTCTAATACATCTGTAATGTAAAATCCCCCTACGCCATTGCTCGGGTCAACAACAATTTTCAGGTTTTTCAATGGGTGTTCGTAATCCTCCGCATTTACACCCTTTTTAATCATTTCACGAAGTCCCTCGCAATAGGTTTCCATATTATTGAGTTTTTTTGGATTTGATTTGAAATCATCTTTTAACCATTGTTTAGTAGAGGCTTTAGTTAAAATCTCTCTGATGTCATTGCCTGAGTAACCGCCATCACGAGTAAAAAATTTAAGGCCATTCATTTCCATAGGCAAATGACTTGCAGTTATTTCTATTGCTGCATCCATATTATGATTTATTATAGACATAAACATTGATGGTGTTGAAGATAAACCACAATCATATACATCAACACCCATTTCTGCAAGTACATTTGTGATGAGCATTTTAATATTGATTGATGTAATTCGCGAATCATAGCCAATTGCAACTTTCAAGTCTTCAAATTTACTGATTTTTTGCTCTAAATGATTTACAAATGCCCAAGTAATTGCCTGTAATCTTTCGGCAGTCAAATCAATAGGTCTCCCATCAGTTGAAAACGCAGAACCTCTTATATCTGTTCCACTTTTTAAATACATTAAATCATCCATAAACTCCGTTCCTCCCTACTATGTAAGTTACACGCTCGGTAGTTTCATCAGGCATATCGAATGTAGATTCAGCATATCGTTTTAAAACTCTAAACCCCGCTTCTTCAATTGCAGTTGTGAGTTCTTCATCGCTATAAGCTACTTCATTGAAATTCTCACCACATCTTGAATAGTTTTCACCATCCTTGACAAAAAAATCAAGGTTAATATTTACAGTTTTATT
>JAFSBS010000069.1 GCA_017437165.1 Clostridia bacterium | reverse complement strand
TCGGTGGCAGTTGGGATTTTGAAACTGTGAAGAACGATAAGAAAGAATATGCAAAAGCATTTGCTTTGCAATATAAAAATCAGGATAGTATTTCAGGCAAAGCATTAGTTGAATTTTATGGCGACAAAATGCTTGTTCAGAATCCGCCTATGTCACCATTGACACAAGAAGAACTTGACGAAGTTTATGCTTTGCCATATATGAGAGATTATCACTTTTCTTATGAAAAACTTGGTGGTGTACCCGCTATTGAAGAGGTTAAGTTTTCACTTACTCACAACAGAGGTTGTTTCGGCGGTTGTAACTTCTGTGCGTTAGCATTTCATCAGGGCAGAAGTGTACGCTCAAGAAGTATTGAGAGTGTAGTGGAAGAAGCAAGACTTTTAACTACAATGCCTGATTTCAAAGGTTACATAAATGATGTTGGTGGACCTACTGCAAATTTTAGAGAACCTGCTTGTGAAAAACAACTTAAAAGTGGTGTTTGTGCAGATAAGAAATGTCTGGCACCAGCGCCCTGTAAAAATTTAAAAGCAGACCACAGCGAATATATAGAGTTGCTCACACAAATTGAAAGATTACCAAAAGTAAAAAAAGTGTTTATACGTTCCGGTATAAGATTTGATTATCTTTTGGTAGATAAATCTCCATCGGGAAACGCTTTTTTTAAGAAACTTGTAAAAGACCATGTAAGTGGGCAATTAAAAGTTGCGCCAGAACATTGTTCAGAGAGCGTGTTGAAACTTATGGGTAAACCTGAATTTTCAGTTTATGAAAAATTCAGAAACAGATATTTTGAACTTACAAAGAGTTTCAACAAAGAACAGTATTTAGTGCCTTATTTAATGTCGAGTCACCCCGGCAGTAAATTACAGGATGCTATTAAACTTTCGGAATTCATAAGAAGGTGGAATTATAATCCTGAACAGGTGCAGGATTTTTATCCAACACCCGGTACTGCTTCAACAGTTATGTTTTACACGGGACTTGACCCTTTTACATTGAATGAAGTTTATGTTCCACGTTCACCTGAAGAAAAAAGAATGCAAAGAGCATTACTCCAGTGTAAGGACCCTAAAAATGCAGATTTAGTAAGGAAAGCATTAAAAATTGCACACCGTGAAGATTTAATAGGTAACACAAAGAATTGTCTTGTAGTGCCCTCGTACAAAGACAGGGTGGAAAAAGCAAAGCATATAAACAAACAGAAATCCTTAAAAAACACTTCACGTCAGAATAATAAAATGCAAACAAAAAGAAATACTAAAGGAAAGAGATGATAATTATGGTACTTGAAAAATTAGTTGAATTCTCAAATTTTTACGGAAGTAATGAAGAACTTGTTTTAGCCGGTGGTGGTAATACTTCAGCAAAGACCGATGATGTAATGTATATCAAAGGTTCGGGCACAAGTCTTGCTACAATTACAAAAGATGGTTTTGTAAAAATGAACAGAGCGAAATTAAAAGAAATTTTCTCAAAGACTTATCCTGATGATGATAAAGAAAGAGAAGCCTTATTTTTAGAAGATTTGTCAGATGCAAAAGAAAAAGGTGAAGAGAACAAGAGACCAAGCGTTGAAACTACACTCCACAGTCTTTTTGAATATACTTTTGTTTTGCATTTGCATCCCGCATTAGTAAATGGTCTTACCTGTTCACAAAACGGTAAAGCAAAAGCGAAAGAATTATTCGGTGACAGTATTATTTGGGTAGATGTTTGTAAACCGGGTTACATTCTTTCAAAAATCTGCTTTGATTTAATGGAAGATTACAAAAAAGAAAAGGGCAAATCTGCTGATATAATTTTACTTGAAAATCACGGTGTTTTTGTTGCCGGTGATACGGTAGAAGAATTGGGAGAAAAGTTAGGTTTTGTAACAAGTAAAATCAGAAATGAAATTTTAAGAGAACCTGATTTGTCATCAGGCGAATTTGACGGCGACAAAAGTATGAGTACTTTTAATGTTTTTAATGAAACATTTTCAGATGATTTTTTTATAAGTTATGACCCGTCAGTAGAATCTTTAAAAGTTTCAGAAAATGAGGAAACACTCAAAAAGATTTATAAACCGTTTAATCCTGACCAGGTGGTTTATTGCAAACCTTATCCGCTTTACATTGTAGATGAAAAGACGATTCCTGAAAAAGTCGAAGAGTATAGAGTTAAAAACGGATTTTTGCCAAAAATTATTTTAGTAAAAAATTGTGGTGCTTACGCAGTTGATGTAAGTGAAAAGGGTTCAGATAACGCATCAATGCTTTTTAATGATGCACTTAAAATTGCGTGTTACGCTGAAAATTTCGGCGGTGGTAAACCTATGACAGATGAACTCACAGATTTTATTGTTAATTGGGAAGCCGAAAGTTACAGAAGTAAACAAGTTAAATAAGTTAAATAAGTTTATTTGCACAAATAAAAAAGACTTTATTTGGATAAAGTTCCAAAAATGAAAATTCATTATATTTATAATTGGAAAATATAGCCAGTTATGATATAATTGACTTATCAATTTATGAATGGAGGTAGGTCCGATGGCTGAAAAAACAAAAGACGGTTTAAAACTCGATTATAAAAAGACGATTTTAACCGGATTCGGCTTCCTGGCTACATCAATTGCGTGGGCAATTTATGACCCGTATATTACAAAAATTCTTAATAAAATTCTTTCAGAAAGTTCAATGATTTCTGATTGGAGTAATGCTATTGCAAATGCTATTCCGTGGATTGGCGACTTTGCAGCAGCACAAGGTGAGAGTACAGTTTCTCTCGGTGGTGGATTTACATTAGTACCACTCTTTATTGGTATTATTATGACATTCGATAACATTTTTGGTGTTATTTTCCAACCAACATTCGGTAAACTCTCGGATAACTGTCACTCAAAATTGGGTAAGCGCCGTCCGTTTATCGTGAGTTGCGCACCTATTTCTGCAGTGTTATTTGCACTTATTCCGTTTGTTGCACTTAATACTAACGGTGATTTGGCACTTCCACTTACAATGATTACAGTTATTTTGTTTGTATTTTCTATGTCTTTGTGGCGTGCCCCTGTTGTTGCACTTATGCCTGACTTGACACCACCATCACTTCGTTCAGAAGGTAATGCGGTTATCAACCTTATGGGTGGTTTAGGTTCTGCAGTTGGTATGATTGCAGGTACAATTGCTATTGCACTTTGTGCGGTATTTACCGGCTTAACAACAGCTGAAGTAAAAGCAAATGAAACAATTTCTTTCCCTTATGTTTTCATTATTGGTTCAGTAATTATGATTTTAGGTATGCTCGTTCTTCTCTTCTTTGTTAAGGAAGAGGACACAAGCATCAAGCTTAAATTAGATGCCAACCAATATGCAGATGAAAAAGCAAAAAGAAAAGCAGAGAAAGAAGCGGCAAAAGCTCAAAAGGCTGCTCTTAAAGCAACAAAACTTACAAAGAGTGAAAGAAAGAGCCTTATCTTTATGCTCGGCTGTCTTTTCTTCCTTTTCTGTGCAGCGAATGCTATTACAACATTCTTCTCACTTTTTGCACAAGAAATCCTTCACATGATTACTTCTGAAGCAACTGCTATAATGCTTCTTTTTGCGGTTGCAGCAGCTATTGGCGCACTTCCTGCGGGTAAAGCGGGTAAGAAATTTGGCAGAAAGAAAACAATACTTGCAGGTCTTGCAGTTTTCCTTGTTGCTTTTATAATGTTCTTTGGTGTATTCCTTGGTATGCTCGGAAGCAAAAATCTTTCTATCAACAATTACGTTCAGGTGAACAATGCTTATATTACAATAGATGACCAGATAAATGCTTATAATGCTGAAAAGAGAGCTGAAGCAAAGGAACAGGGATTAGAACCAGAAGAAGAATCAGTTCTTTCTATGGCAGGTTATGCTGAATATATTCAGGCAAAAGAAGCAGGAAAAACAACAGCTACAGATAAATATTATTCGGATTTTGAAACTTACCTTGAAGCAAATGCAGGCGAAGGTATTTACGATGCAATTATTAAGGTTGTTAAAGATGTTTTAAAACCGGAAGGTGAGTTAACATTTGCAGGTGCAATTTCAAGTGTACAGACAGTTGTAAATGATGTTACAAAGGTGCTTCGTATTCTTATTTTCCCTGTTCTTGTTCTTGCAGGTGCAGCAAATATGTTTGTTACTGTTAACACACTTCCGCTTGTTCTTGATATTGGTGGTGTTGAAAAAGTTGGTACTTTTACAGGTTACTACTACACAGCAACATTCTCTGCACAAATTGCGTCACCAATTCTTTATGGTTTCGTGAGAATGTTCTCGGGAACTTATATATCGCTCTTCTATTACAGTCCGGTAGCATTTGCAATTGCGATTTTAATGCTTCTCTTTGTAAAACACGGCGAAGCAGTTCCGGATGATGTTGTTAAAGCGGCAGCTCAGGAAGATTAAAAAATAAAAATCAATCCCCTTGATATTTCTGAAAAAATATCAAGGGGATTGTTGTTTTAAAATAAACCACTATTATATTTGATTTGTGTTTTGAAAATAAATATAAAGCAAATTATAAATCCTGTACTTAAAACGAATTTGGATAATATTGAAATTATTTCAATTGCCCCCCATAGTTCCAAGATAGTTGATATTAACAGCGGGAGGCTCATAAACATAAGTTCTTTACCTATTTCGTGGCAGTATCCATTGAAATCAGATACATTATGGTAGTGGTATTTGTGTAAAATCTTGTAATGTCCTTTATAAACGACTAATCCTGCAAAGAAAATACACAATGATACAAATAAATTTATGATAATGAGCCAGGGTTCTTGAATAAGAGTGTATTTCCATAGCATTTCTATAATGCTTTCGATACTGTCTTTTAAAAGTGGAATTGTAAGTACTAAAGCGACTATTGTTGAAAGAATAATAGTTGATTTTTTTGTTTTCTTGCTTTTTTCAGTTTCTGCTATTGCAGATATTATATTTTCTTCTGCTATTTCTTCTATTGTTTTAGTGTCAGCATTTTCTCCTGCTAAAAGTTCATTTATTGTAACATTAAAGAAATTACTCAAAGTTTGTAACGAATCAACATCGGGAAAGCCCTTGCCTGTTTCCCACCGGGAAATTGCCTTGTCAGAGACGTTTAATTTGTTTGCTAAATCTTTTTGGGTAAGATTTTTTTCTTTTCTCAAATCTGCTATAAATTTACCGCATTTTTGTGCGTCCATATTATCACTCCTTTTGAGTGTATTTTAATATGTAAGATTGAATTAATCAACCTATGATTCGTAGAGTTATTAAAAACCCGCTACAAGAAAACTTGTAACGGGTTTGATTGATTAAGCATCCGGAATATCTAAACTACCATCATAAGTAGTGTCTTCCGGTTTTGTTACAGGGAGAGTTGTTTCGGGGAGTGTTGTGTCCGGAACAGTACTTTCAGGTTCGCTTGTGTCAGGCACAGTTGTATCAGGAATGGTTGTTTCAGGAGTTGTAGTATCTTCTGCTGAACCATCTGTCCAGGTAATTGTTTTACCTACCATATTATCAATACTTGGTCTGTCCGGTGCATAAGTGTGAATTGTGTAAGTGTATGTCACACCCTGTTCAATCGTGTCATCGGTAAATACCAATACATCACAACTAAGGAAGAGACCCATAAATTCCCATTCGCCATCAGGACCCGCTTTACGCATTACTTTATAAAGTGATACTTTTTCATTTGGCGCCCATGCGAGAGTAACCTGTTTTTTGCCGTTTCCACTCGGGGAATCAGTTAATTGAACGAACATATCCTGAATTTCTTCAATAGGACCATTAAGCATTGTTTCTGTACCGATATTATCAAATAAAC
>JAFSBS010000006.1 GCA_017437165.1 Clostridia bacterium | reverse complement strand
CACGCAACAGTTGAAAAGTCACCCTTGTCAGTAATAGCCTGATTAAGATTACCTAAAACTGCACTTGCAGCGGTAGATTCATAAGCTAAATTACCAATAACGGAAAGTCTTATCCAAGGGAGAACAAGACCTAAAGCCTTTGAAAGAACAATAACTGTTGCTAAAATTGCAATTGCAGGTGCAACTGTAAATAAAGCACTCGAAGTAACAGTTGTTTTAAGCACACTACTATCAATGCCTAATTCTTTAGCACGTTTCCACGCTTTTCTAATAAAGAATGCTGATTGAACGATTACGAATACAACGACAATAAAGCCTAATGCATACATAAATCCGTTTTGACGAAAATCCATATAAACGCTCCTTAACAAAAATTGTAAACATAAGGGTATTTTAACATTTACCATTTTGAATGTCAATAAAATAACAATATAAATATACTTATTTTATCTCGAATAAATTTTTATGAAAACACATAATACCATTTTCCATAATATCTATTACTCCGTAGTTCCCCTCTTTTATGCTACCGGGGTTAAAAAGATGCAGTCCATCTTCAAAACTATAATATTTCTGGTGTGTGTGACCGAAAAGTGCTATATTGCAACCATTGTTTATTGCTTCGCTTTTTATACCTGAAAAAGAATATTTCACATTTTCTACCGCTCCGTGCGAAGCATAGATTTTGCAAGTACCAACACTTCTTATATCGCAAAGTGGTACTGTATCTATAAAATCGCAGTTACCCCTTACAGTAATAAACATCTTATCTTTGAAAATTTCTCTTACTTCATCCATTTCATAAGTACCGTCACCTAAAAAATAAACTATTTCGGCTGTTGGCTCATTACTTATTGCTTCCACAAGATTTGCAATATGCTTGTGAGAATCTGAAAGCACAATTATTCTCATTCATAATTCACCGTCACTTTTCATAAATTTTACTACTGTATAATTATATTGCATTTAAAGGGTGATTTCAATGTTTAACAATGAAAAAAACAAGATGAATATTGAGAATGTAAAAACAAATGATTCTCTTAAAGACTTTATAAATGAAAATTTAACAGAAAGTCAGACCGAAAAATTAAAAGAAGTTCTATCAGACGAAAATAAAACAAAAGAATTGTTAAACAGTGACTTGGCAAAACAGTTATTTAAAAAATTAACCGGTGGTGATTTTAATGGCTGATCTTGATATAGGTAGCATTCTTTCATCACTTTCAAGCGAGGATATAAATAATTTAAAAAATATGGCAAACTCAATTTTGGGTGGTAATAACGCTAACAACGAAAACGCTAAAGCGCCCGATGAACCTAAAACATCAAACAATTCATCTACACCTTTCCCCGATTTAAGTTCTTTAGGGCTACCTGATATGTCACAATTCAGCGCACTTTTACCGCTTCTTTCTCAACTTAATTCTCACGATGACCGAGAAGATTTTATTTACGCTTTAAAACCATTACTTTCAAAAGAAAGACAACAAAAAGCAGACGAATCAATAAAATTCATTAAACTTTTATCTATAATTCCCTTACTTAAAGAAAAAGGACTAATGTAATATGGCAGAGTATTCTTATAACGAAATAATGAAGATGCAGAACGATGCAATAAAGCGTGTAAACGAAATGCAGAAAAGAGCAAAAACTGTTGTAGATGAAATGAATGAAGAAAAAGAACAATATCACTCCCCACCTACAAAGCAAAATTTTCCGCAGAGTGTTAACAGAGTAAAAATGCCGAATGACTACCTTGATGAATTAAAAAATTTTGCTTCAACTTCCTCGCATTTTGAAGAAAGTGAAACGGAACAAAATACCCACAGAGATTATAAAGAAACTCAAAGTAAAAAACAAACACCAAAACAACACTCTACACAAAAAGATAATGTAAAAAGTATTCTTAATGACTTAAATCTTGACAGCGACAAAGCGTTGATATTATCTTTAATTCTGCTACTTACAGAAGAAAAGGCGGATGAGATGCTGATTTTATCATTATTATATATTTTGAGTTAATATTATAGTTAAATGCTGGGTGCTGAATTAAGGGTCTGCGAAATAATAATTGAAAATTGAAAGTTGAAAATTGAAAATTTCGGAACTGCGTTGGCAATTATAATTGAATAACAAAAAGATAAGTTCTATCATTTAAAGTTTTTTGTAAACTAAAAATGATAGAACTTGTTGTTTTTATTGACTAATAATTATAATCAAGTCCGCAGGACTTCCGAAATTCTGCATTCTGCACTCGCACTTAAACTGCCAACGCAGTTCCGACAAATCCGAATTACGCATTCCGAATTAACTTGTGTATTTCTCCGCTTGCAAATTAAACATATAAGCATAGTCACCATTTTTGTCCATTAGTTCTTCGTGAGTACCAATTTCTACAACCTTACCGTTTTCAAGCATTATAATTCTGTCTGCATTAACAGTTGTTGAAAGTCTGTGCGAAATAATAATTACAGTCTTTTCTTTTGCAGAATTCATTATATTTTTGTTGAGTTCATATTCTGAAATCGGGTCAAGATTTGCAGATGGTTCATCAAGAATTATGTAAGGGCAGTTTTTATAAAACACTCTTGCAATAGCGATTTTTTGTTGTTCACCACCGGAAAGCATTAAGCCATTTTCATCAAATTCTTTTAAAAGAATAGTTTCTGTTCCTTGTGGCAATTCTTTTGTAAAATCTGCAAGTTTTAGTGCTTCTAAAACTCTTTTTTCGTCGTAATCTTTACTTAAAGCAACATTTTCGCCTACAGTTGCAGAGAAAATCTGAAAATCCTGAAAAACTGCCGCAAAACGATTTCTGTGTGAAGAAACAGTTTCTTCTCTTATATCTCTACCGCCGATTTTAATGCTACCGTCTTTAACATCATAAAGCCTTAAAAGAAGATTTGTAAGCGTGGTTTTTCCTGCACCATTAAACCCGACCAGTGCAATCTTTTCGTAAGGTTTAATCTCGAATGAAACACCGTCTAAAGAGTCTTTTTCGTTACCCTCATAAGAGAATTTGATATTTTCAACTGAAATTGTTTCGGGCTCTTTACATTCTGCAATATGCTCACCGTCAAGAATTTCATTTTGTGTTGCTAAAAATTCTCTTTGCTT
>JAFSBS010000068.1 GCA_017437165.1 Clostridia bacterium | reverse complement strand
TGAAAAAGGTTTAGGTAAATCATCAAATGATAATTTTTCAGAAAAATTCGGTGAGTTTCTTTATAATCAGGCGGCAAAAGATAAGAGAATCTGTGCAATAACTGCCGCTATGTCATTAGGAACGGGGCTTCAGAAGTTTTCAGAAGAATATAAGGAAAGATTTTTTGATGTTGGTATTGCAGAGGAACACGCTGTGCCTTATGCATTAGGGCTTTCTAAAAATGGAATGGTTCCTGTTTTTGTTGTCTATTCAACGTTTTTACAAAGATGTTATGACCAGATTATGCATGATTTTGCTTTGCAACAGGGTAGAATGATTATTGCGGTTGACAGAGCAGGTATTGTCGGTGATGATGGAGAAACTCATAACGGTATTTATGATGCCGCTATGTTTAATGGTGTGCCTAACATTTTAGTGTATTCACCTGCATATTATTCTGAATTAAATAAAGACTTTGTTTCTGCTCTTTATCATTCTACAACACCTGTTGTTGTAAGGTATCCAAGGGGCTGTGAGCCTTATTGCCCTGAAGATTTTACTGTTACAGGTAACGCTTACGACATTTATGGTGACAAAACAGCAGAGTATGCGCTTGTAACTTATGGCAGAATCTTCGGTGAAGCGGCAAAAGCTTGTAAAGAATTAAAATCAAAAGGTGTAAGTATAAAAATTATTAAACTGAATGAAATTATCCCGATTTCTACCACAGTTTATGAAGAATTAGAAAATGTGAAAAAAGTCTATTTCTTTGAAGAAGGTGTTAAAAACGGTGGTATAGGCGAAACATTTGGTAGTTATATACTTGAAAATGGTTTAGCACCGCGATTTAAGTTAGTGGCATTCCCTGACTGCTTTGTTAAACAGGGAAAAGTAAATGAAATTTTGCACGAGTACCAATTAGATTGTGAAGGTATGTGCAATATTATTTTAAATGATTTCGGGAAGGTCCAAGAAAATGAGCAATAAAAAAGTGAGACTTGATTTATATTTATTTGAAAATGGCTTTACCGAAAGCAGAGAAAAGGCAAAAGCACTTATTATGGCGGGTATTGTTTATGTAAATGACCAGAAGGAATTGAAACCCGGCAGAGATATAAAAAGTGATGATTTAGTTGAAGTTCGTGGCAACACATTAAAATATGTTAGTCGCGGTGGCTTGAAACTTGAAAAGGCAATGCAGGAATTCCCGATTGAATTAAAAGACTGCGTTTGTATGGATATCGGTGCTTCAACCGGTGGGTTTACCGACTGTATGCTCCAGAATGGCGCAAAAAAAGTCTATTCAATTGATGTAGGTTATGGGCAATTAGCCTGGAAATTAAGAAGTGACGAAAGAGTTGTTAATTTAGAAAGAACTAATTTTCGCTATGTGACTCACGAACAAATACCTGAAAATATTGATTTCGCATCTGTTGATGTTTCATTTATTTCTCTTAAAATAATTTTGCCCGTTATGTATGAACTCTTAAAAGATGATGGCGAGGCGGTCTGCCTTATAAAGCCACAGTTTGAAGCAGGTAGAGAAAAAGTTGGTAAAAAAGGTGTTGTGCGTGATGTAAATGTACATACAGAAGTGATTGAAAATATTGTATCATTTGCGTCAACACAAAAATTTAAAGTTTTAGGACTTTCATTTTCTCCGGTTAAAGGTCCTGAAGGTAATATTGAATATTTGATTTACTTAAAGAAATCAAATGAAATCTCATCTTGCGAGGAATATATTGAATATGCAAAAGAACTTGCAAAAATTTCTCACAATGCGTTAGATAATAAGGGAGAGTGATATGATGAAAATTGCGTTAATCCCTAATATGACCCGACAAAATACCCCTGATGTCACAAAAAACGTTTTAAAAGAATTAGAAAAACTTGGTGTGACAGTTTTTTTAGATGAAAGTTTTAAATCTTGTTTTAATGTATATGACTTTATAAATTATTGTAACATTGAAAATAATATTGAGAATTGTGAAATTGTTATTACTGTAGGTGGCGATGGTACATTTATAAAATCGGCAAAGATTTCAGCACCCAAAAACAAACCACTTTTATGTATAAATGCGGGTAAACTCGCTTATTTAGCAGGTCTTGAAAGTAGCGAACTTTCACTTTTGGCAGATATTGTTAGGGGTGAATTTACTACCGAAAAAAGAATGCTGCTTACAGCTACAATTATTGACAAAAATGGTGAAATATTATATCATTCAAATTGCCTTAACGATGCGGTTGTATCTCGTAGTGGCAATATAAGAATTATGAACCTGTCAATAAATTGTAACGATGCGCCTCTAATGGATTATTCTGCTGATGGTGTTATTGTTTCAACCCCGACCGGTTCTACTGCGTATTCACTTTCTGCTGGTGGTCCGGTTATTGAACCTCAAATTGAAAGTATGTTAATTACACCGGTTTGTTGTCATAGTTTTTTCTCGCGTTCAGTTGTTTTAAGACCTGATTCAGTTTTAAAAATTACTCATGACAATTCGGGCGAAGCGGTTCTTTCCTGTGATGGTGAAGAAGCAGTTATAATTCCTGATGGTGCAATTGTGAAAATTGAAACTTCAGACAAAAAGGCGGAGTTTATAAAAGTAAAGAATGATACTTTTATTGATATATTAAATAAAAAAATGTCTAAATAATTCGTTGTTTTGAAAGGATGTTAAGTGTGAAAAAAACAAGACATAAGTTAATTCTCGATTTAATTGAACAACAGGATGTTGCAACGCAGGATGAGTTACTTGAATTATTACTCGAAAGAGGTTACAGCGTAACTCAGGCAACCGTTTCAAGAGATGTTAAAGAATTAAGGCTTTTAAAAACTTTGAGTCCAAATGGAGTGTATCGTTATTCTGTGGAATCAAATAACACAACAAATTATACCGATATGTTTAACGCACTTTTTTCAGGTTCACTTTTAAAAGTTGATTATGCAGGTAATATTTGTGTTATTAAGTGCATTCCTGGTCTTGCACAAGCCGCTTGTGCTGCAATTGATTCGATGAATGTTACAGAAGTTGTAGGAACTATTGCAGGTGATGACACTATTTTTATGCTTTGTAGAACTACTGATGAAGCACAGGGCGTTGCAGCCGCATTAAAGAGAATGATTAAAAATTAAGGGGTTTTAGTTATGCTTTCTGTTTTGAAAATCAGAAACATTGCTATAATTGAAAATGCAG
>JAFSBS010000067.1 GCA_017437165.1 Clostridia bacterium | reverse complement strand
GGTGTCTATAATGGATGACGATGATTATGAGCAGGCGTGCGAATATGCAGAGATTTCTGCAAAGAGCGTTTATCGTAATGAAGCAAAGGCAATAGATAAAATTCAGAAGAAAATTTTAAAGATTGCTCATAATGAAACTCCTTACGATATTTTTATATGTTATAAAGAAACCGATGATATAACAGGCGCTCGTACAGAAGACAGTCTTATTGCACAAGATATTTACACAAAACTCATTAAAGATGGTTACCGAGTGTTTTTTGCAAGAGATTCGCTTCGTGAAGTTGCGGGTTCAGATTACGAACCATATATTTATTCCGCACTTTCAAGTGCTGAAATCATGCTCGCTATTGGTACAAAGTTCGAGTATTACGATGCAGTCTGGGTTAAAAATGAGTGGAGTCGTTTTATTTCTATGATGGGTGACGATTCTTCTAAAGTTTTAATTCCTTGCTTTAAAGATATGGACGCTTACGATATGCCGAAAGCGTTTAAAAATATGCAGGCACTCGATATGGGTGAAGTAACATTCTTTGGCGACCTCGTAGATAATATTGAAAGAGTTTTAAGTAAATTGAGTGTTAAAGGTTCAACTGAAACCATCGGTTTTAATAGCGGAAATTCTGATGTTGCTCCGCTTTTAGAAAGAGGCTTTTTATTTCTTGAAGATGAAAAGTGGCAAAAGGGTGATGATTTTTTTGAACTTGTACTTAATAAAGACCCCAAAAATGCCAGAGCATATCTCGGTAAACTTTTAGTTGACCTTGAAGTTTCAAAACCAGAAAATTTAAAAGATTTTCATACTCCTTTTGATGATAATGACAATTATCAGAAAATTATGCGCTTTGCAGATAAGTCTTTAAAAGATAATATTAAAAAGCAAAATGACATTATTATAAGACGAAACGAAGAAAACCGTAAAAGAGATATTTATGAAAAAGCAGTTTCGATGATGTCAAGTGACACAAGTGCCAAAATGCTTGAAGCAGCAGGTTATTTATTTTTAGAAGTAAAAGATTTTAATGACGCAAGAGATTTAGCAGAAGATTGTTTTGAAAAAGCAGAGGTTGCGAGTAAAAATGAAACTCTCAGGGAAGCAAAACAAAAAATTAAACAAGATAATATCAAAAGTATTAAAACTGCCATAGAAATGCTCGAAGATATTTCAGAGTGGGAAGATGCAGACAAGCAACTTGAATTTTGCAAAACCCGACTTGAAGAACTTCGTTTAAAAGAAATTGCAGAGAAAAGAGAAAAAGAGAAAAAAACAGCAGAAATTAAAGAGAAATTAAACAAACAGGCACAATACAGAGCAAAAGGTCTTTGTCAACATTGTGGTGGTGAGTTTAAAGGCTTATTTAATAAAAAATGTGTAAGCTGCGGTTTGCCAAGAGATTATTTGAAAATTTAAAATAATAAAACTCAAAATAAAAAATGGAGGTTTTTTATATGTCAAAAATAGTAGATATTATTAAATACGAGGGAGATAACAGTACATTTATATGGAAGCATCCTGCTGAAGACTTTAACTATATGAGTCAGCTCGTAGTTCACGAAAGCCAGGAAGCTATATTCTTTATGAATGGTCAGGCACTCGATTTGTTTGG
>JAFSBS010000066.1 GCA_017437165.1 Clostridia bacterium | reverse complement strand
AGTTGCAGGACCTGTTAGTGTTACAGAAGTTTCCGAAAGATTAACAGGCCCTGTAACAAATCCTTCTTTAACAATTTCAAATCCATCAGTAATTACTTCGGGTTCGACAACCATATCTATTGTTTTTGGTACATCGAAATAAACATCAATACTCCTTTGAGAGATTGCTGATATTGTGTAGTTATTTGAACCAGTTGCTGACTCTGCTTTCAAAAGGAGTGTTCTGTTACCTGCGGAATCAACATTATTTGTCTGTGCTAAAACTATGATATCATCAGCAGAAAGGTTTGCGGGAGAAATCTGATACTTTTTGCCTTTAACCGTAACATCAACATAAAACTCGTTATCGCCAAAAACTTCAAGTCCGAATTGAGAAGGCACCGTACTATCAACAGTAACTTTAACATCTTTAATAATTCTTGTAGTTTCAGGGCTGACATTTATGGTAACCGCAAGCCAGATTATTATTGACGAAAGAAAAGCGATAACAAAAACAAATTTATTATTATTCAGAAGTACAGAAAATTTACTTTTATTTGTTGTCACGCTTCTCACCTCTCATAAATTTATTAACACTATCTTTTTTCTCGTTTTCAGTAATAAGCTCACTCAATAAAATTTCACGAAGTTTACCGGTCTGGATATCACGTTGAAGATTGCCGTTTATAGCAACTGATATAAACCCTGTTTCTTCAGAAACAATAACAACCACCGCATCACTATGCTCGCTCATACCAATTGCGGCTCTGTGTCTGGTACCTAAATCACTACTGATTGAATTATTTTGCGTAAGTGGCAAAATACAACCTGCAGAATATATCTTTGCATTTCTCACTACAACTGCACCATCATGCAACGCAGAATTTTTAAAGAAAATACCATTAAAAAGTTCAGTTGAAGAACATGCATCTAATACAGTACCTGATTTTATAACATCATTAAGCGGTGTTTCTCTTTCAAAAACAACTAAAGCACCTGTTTTTGTTTCACTCATTTCGCCTGCAGCCTTACAAAAATCATTAACTAAAGTTGTTACTGCTTCATGATACGCACCATTATTTCTGAAACTTAAAAATGAAAAGTCGGTAATTGAGCGTCTGCCGAATCTTTCAAGGATATTACGAATTTCCGGAGCAAACAAAACAACAAGTACAATCAAAGCATTTTCAATAAGAGATGAAAGTAAAAATTCACTTGATTCCATTTTTGCAAATTTAACAATAAGATAAAGACCTCCGATAAAAGCAATACCCTTTATCAAATGGAATGAACGTGATCCCCTTATAAACTTGATTGCTTCATAAATTACAAATGTAACAAATATTATATCGAGCAAATCAGAGGGAAACTGAAAACTTAATATAGCACCCCATATTGCCTTAAAAAAATCAACAAAACCTGCCATTTTTTCACCTGTTTCTAAATTATTTCATCTTAAAAAGTACATACCACCACATATACTGTTTCATTATATCACACTTTTTTATTTTTTGCAATTTTTTGAAGCAAATTTATTACATAATTCACATCTTTTTTTGTAGTAAATCTTGACGGACTTATTCTTACTGCGCCAACATCTTCAGTACCATAAGTTTTATGTGCTAATGGTGAACAATGATATCCGCCTCTGACAGCAACAGAATTGACATTAAGATAACTTGCTATTTCTTCACTGTGATATCCTTTAATATTAAAAGCGATTAAAGGTGCCTGTAATTTTTCATTGTACTCATTTCTGTAAAGAATTACTTTTCGCATACTCGAAAGTTCATTGAACATTATTCTCATTAAAGATGTTTCTTCGCTAAAAATATTCTCCACACCATAGGAAGAAACAATTTCCACACCCTTTTTCAAACCGCAAATTGCAGGAACATTAAGTGTTCCGCTTTCTAATTTCTCAGGAAAACTCTCCGGTTGCAAGAAATTAAAACTTTCACTACCGGTTCCGCCTTCAATTATCGTTTCTTTAATACAACCGTCGTGCAGAATCGCACCAGCCCCCATTATACCGAGTAATCCTTTGTGACCGGGTATGCAAAGGCAATTTATATGAAATTTTTTCATTT
>JAFSBS010000065.1 GCA_017437165.1 Clostridia bacterium | reverse complement strand
AGATTTTTTTCTTCAAGATTTTCAACAGCAATTTCTCTTGCTCTTTTTGCTGTTGCAGTTACAAGTGAGTAACGACTGATACCTTGGTTAAGAATTCCTTTTAAATCTGGATTAAGCATAATAAAATACATCCTTTCAAAATCAATTATTTATAATATTTTCAATTGTATTTTTCATATTGTTATATTTCAGATGTTCTGCTCTGATAATCGACAAAACGTCATCAACACAAGCACTCAAATCATCATTTATAACAATATAATCATATTCTTTTGCACGTTCAATTTCAGTTTCTGCAATTTTAAGACGACGCTCAATATCTTCAGGAGTTTCAGTCCCACGATTTTTTAGTCTGCGTGAAAGTTCACTGAAAGACGGTGGCATTATAAAAATTGAAATGGCATCAGGGTAAATCTTACGAACATTGCCTGCACCTTCAACTTCAATTTTTAAAATAACTGATTTTCCTTCATTTATATTTTCTTCAATCGCTTTTTTTGGTGTTCCGTAATAATTTATACCATATTTAACATACTCAAGAAAACCATTGTTAAAAATATTTTTTTCAAAATTCTCTACTGTTGTAAAATAGTAATCTACACCATCAACTTCTCCCTCACGCGGAGCGCGGGTTGTCATAGATATAGATTGTTTTACATTATCATCTGCTTTTTTCAGTTCTGCAATAACGGTATCTTTACCACAACCTGCAGGTGCTGAAATAACAACAAGTAAACCTTTATCCTTCAAACCCAAATTCACGTCCTCCCTTTTCGTCGTTAAATCTATTAAGTAGTTGCTCTGCTGAGAGAAAAGAAAGAACAACATTATCACTATCAGTAATAATAATCCCTTTTGTTTTTCTGCCGTGAGTGGCATCAATTAAATTTGCTCTTTCTTTACTTTCCTGAATCATTCTCTTTGCAGGTGCTGAATCAGGACTGATTACTGCAATTACTCTATCGGCATTTATAAGGTTTCCAAAACCAATATTAACAAGTTTCATAAAATCACATCATTCTATATTTTGAATTTGTTCTCTGATTTTTTCAATTTCTGCTTTAGTATCAATTACAACTTTAGCAATCTCAACATCCTGAGCCTTTGAACCTATTGTGTTGGTTTCACGATTGATTTCTTGTACAAGAAAATCAATCTTTTTACCTATAGGTTCATCTGAATTCATCATTACTCTCAACTGGTCAATATGACTTCTTAATCTTACCGTTTCTTCAGCTACTGCAACTTTATCTGCAAAAATTGCTGCTTCAGTAAGAATTCTTGATTCATCAACTTGTACATTTTCTAAAACTTCATTCATACGCGCAAGAAGCTTATCATTGTATTCCTTAACAGTTTCCGGTGAACGCTTTTCAACAATGGTAACATTCTCAATAATTTTATCTGCACGTGATAAAACATCATTTTTAAGTTTCTCACCTTCAAATTCACGCATTTCGATAAATTTGTTTACAGCTTCATCTAAAACCGCTTTTACCTTTTCCCATAAATCATCTTCATCAATTGCATTTTTGGTAACAGATAACACATCCGGATATCTTGCGATATCTTGAGCAGAAACATTTGCATTAACTGAAAAAGTCTCACCAATTGAACAAATTGCTTCATAATAACTTTTTGCCAAAGGTTCATTTACTTTTACAACTACACTATCATCAGCAGTAGCTTCAATTGTAAGTGAACACTCAACCTTACCTCTTGAAATACAAGAAGAAAGATGACTTTTAATTTTTGCTTCGAGAAAATTATAAGCTCTTGGAAGTCGTGCAGAAAACTCAAAATATCTATGATTAACACTTTTAATTTCTGCGGTAATATTAAATCCTTCAACAGATGCCTGCGCTCTGCCAAAACCTGTCATACTTCTTATCATTTATAACGGCTCACCTTTCGTGATTTATCTTCTAATTATACTAAAAAATCAATATATTGTCAATTTGTCAGTTTTTAGTATTTGTAACTAATTTATGTACTTCATCGGCAGTAAGCTCACGCCATTTACCAGGTTGAAGCATACCTAATTTCAAAGAACCGATTGACGTTCTTTTAAGTCTTATTACTTCAAGGCCAACACCTTCACACATCTTTCTTATTTGGCGGTTTCTGCCTTCAAATATTTTAATTTGCAATACACTGCGATTTTCACTTTTTTCTAAAACAACAACTTCTGCAGGTAATGTTTCTCTACCATCAATCAATACACCATCCTGGAGTTGTTCTGTCTGTTCTTTTGTTACAGAAGAACGAACTGTAACTCTGTAAGTCTTTGGAATATGTTTTCT
>JAFSBS010000064.1 GCA_017437165.1 Clostridia bacterium | reverse complement strand
TGTTAAAATAAACTGATATTTTTTATTAGAGAGATGTTTTATTGTTTTGGAAACACAAAAATATTACAGGACTTATGCGTCAGTAGATTTATCTGCTATTGAAAATAATATAAAAGAGTTGAAGAAAAAACTTAAAAAAGGTGTGCTTACTCTCGCTACCGTAAAAGCAGATGCTTACGGTCATGGGGCAGTAGGTGTGGCGGTCCATATTCAAAATATGGTAGATTACTTTGGTATAGCAGAGCTTGGTGAAGCCGTAGAGTTAAGAGAAGCAGGTGTCGAAAAACCTATTTTAGTTCTTTCTTATACTTCACCTTATCAATACGAAACGCTTATTGAAAATGAACTCACCCAAACAATTTTTAACTATGATGATGCAGTTGCACTTTCTTCAGCTGCGGTTAAACTCAACAAAATTGCGCGTGTTCATATAGCAATTGATACAGGAATGTCACGAATCGGTTTTTTTTGTAACGACGAAAGTGTTGAAGTCGTAAAAAGAATTAACGATTTACCAAATATTTATATAGAAGGTATTTTCAGTCACTATGCGTGTGCCGATTGTCCTGATAAATCAACAACTGAAAAACAGACAAAGCTTTTTAAAGAATTTAACGAAAAACTTTTAAACAGAGGTATGAAGATTCCTATAAAGCATATTTGTAACAGCGCAGGTTCATTAACACTTGAAGAACAATTTGATATGGTACGTTTAGGTCTTGTTATGTACGGCCTTTATCCGGATGACTGTGTAAATGACGGTACAGCAAACTTAAAACCTGCTATGAAGATAGTCAGCCACGTAATTCACGTTAAAGAAGTACCGGCGGGTAGTGGTGTAAGCTATGGTCACACATTTTTTTCAGAAAGACCAACTAAAATTGCTACTGTCTGTATTTGTTATGCTGATGGCTATTCAAGACTTTTTTCAAATAAAGGTAAAGTGCTTATAAATGGTGAATTTGCAAATGTAATCGGTAGAGTTTGTATGGACCAGTTAATGGTGGATGTAACAGACTTAAAAAATGTAAATGTCGGTGATGAAGTGGTAATTTTAGGCTGTGATGGCGAAAACGAAATTACTGCCGAAGAATTAGCAGAAATGACAGGAACAATAAATTATGAGATTATTTGTCAGTTCCAAAAGAGAGTGACAATAGTTCAACATAAATAATTTTAAAAGGAAATATATTATGAGTTATTTTGGACTTTTAAAAGAAAATATCAGAGAACATAAAGAAAACTATGTTCAGGTTTTAAGGCT
The DNA here is from genome assembly GCA_017437165.1 of Clostridia bacterium. Lineage (GTDB taxonomy): Bacteria > Bacillota > Clostridia > Oscillospirales > Acutalibacteraceae > DTU089. Next base: position 956 of record JAFSBS010000064.1, on the reverse strand, counting down.
TTCTATTGCCGATTTGAAAAAGACTTACCACGGTGCTGCGCTCGGATGGTTCTGGGCAATAGTAAAACCTGTTGTTTCGATATTTGTTTATTGGTTTGCTATTGAAATAGGCTTAAGAAAAGGCGGGGATGTAGAAGGTGTTCCGTTTGTTCTATGGCTTATTGCAGGTATGGTTCCTTGGTTTTATATGAATGAACTTATTGTCGGCGGTACTGAATGTATAAGAAAATACAGTTATCTTGTTACTAAAATGAAGTATCCTGTAATGACAATACCTACACACACCAATATTTCAAAGTTTTTAGTCAATGCAATTTTAGTTGCGGTTGTTATTATAATTTTCTGGGTGTGTGGTTATCCACCAACAATTTATCTTTTACAGTTACCGGTTTATATGTTAATGATGTTCTTGTTCTTTAATGCGTGGGGACTTTTTGCCGGTATGATTTCTGCAATAGGTAAGGACTTTTCAAATCTTGTAAAATCTTTTGTTACAGCAGTTTTCTGGCTTTCAGGTGTTTTATGGGATGTTGATAAATTAGTAGAAACAAATCTTTTCTTTAAAATTTTCTTTATGATAAATCCGGTTACATATTTTAGTTATGGTTTCAGAAATTGTTTTGTTTATCATAAATGGTTTTTTGAAGAACCTGAAAAATTATGTTGTTTCTTAGGGCTTTATGCAGTTTTAGCTTTCCTTTCACTTTGGGCATACAAAAAGTTAAGAAAAGAAATTCCTGATGTATTATAAGAGGTTGATATGAAAGACGAAGTAGTAATTAGCTTTGATAAGGTATCAAAGGTTTATAAATTATACTCAAGCAATAAAGCAAGACTTTTGGGTATATTTATAAAAAAAGTTCCGTACAAAAAGAAAAAAGCGGTTAATGATGTAAGTTTTTCGATAAAACGTGGCGAATCTGTTGCGTTGTTTGGTAAAAATGGCGCGGGTAAAT
>JAFSBS010000063.1 GCA_017437165.1 Clostridia bacterium | reverse complement strand
TAATTACATTCCATTCATTAGAAGATAAAATTGTAAAAGATTATTTTGCGACTCTTAAACAGGGTTGTACTTGCCCTAAAGATTTTCCTGTTTGTGTATGTGGGAAAACACCAAAAGCAGTAGTAAAAAGTGGTGGCGTAAAAGCAGGGCAGAAAGAATTAGATAACAATAAAAGAAGTCGCAGTGCCAAACTTCGCACCGCGTTGAAAATATAAGGTGATAAAAATGACAAATTACAGAGAAACTTCGGCTTATGATTTATCGTTGTTTGAGCCACAAGTTGTAGAAACTAAAAGAACAGAACCTGCAAGAAATCAACAGGTTAAGAGAACACCTGCAAAAAAGACGAGCAGTAAGAAAACAGTAAAAAAGCAAAGCAGACCACAAAGTGTTAATTATACAAGAACAAGTAATGGAACTGTAAGAAAAGCAGTGGAAACAGTTGATTCATACCAGCACACTGTTGCAAGAAACAGTAAAAAAACAGCAGTTTCACCATTACTTATAAAATCAATGGTTGTAGTGTTATGTCTTATTTCTGCAGTTGTTGTAAGACTTTTTATGTTTGTAGAAAGCGATAAACTTGATGCACAGATTGCAGGTGTTCAGAATGAAATTTCTATTCAAGAGGGTGAATCTGTAAGACTTAATGCAGAACTTAACAGTATGATTGATTCTCAAAAAGCAATAGAATATGCTGAAACGAAGTTGGGTATGGTAAAAGCGGAAAACTATCAGATAACGTATATTGATTTATCCGAGGGTGATGAGTTCGTCATTTCAGGTGATAAAGAAGTAGATGGCAAAGGTGAATTCGGAGCAGGAATTAAATCATTGTTTGCAAATCTCTTTTGATAAATAACATATATCTGTAAAACGGTAAATATTATTAGGGGAGTTGAGATTGCTCGACTCCTTTTTCATTGAAAAAAGTATCGTTAGTTTATTTACATATTGCATTATATATGGTATAATAAACATAATTATGTAATAAGTGTATTTAGTAAGACCTATTATTGATTGGGAGGTTATTTCAATTGGCAAAATCAACAAGTAAACTTAAAGTTCGTGCATTGATTGCAGTACTTCTTCTCCTTGTTTTTGGTTTTGGTACAGATATTGTAAGGCTGTTTTACTTGCAGGTGATAAAAGGCGACGAGTTAAAAACAGAAGCAGAGTCCCAACAGTTAAGTGATACAGAAATTTCTGCAGACCGTGGAATTATTTATGATTGTAATTACAATGTACTTGCGGAAAGTGCTTCTGCGTGGCTTGTTTACGTTAACCCGTCTAAAATTGAAGATGATTCACAAAGAAAGCTTATTTCAACAACACTTGCCAAAATATTAAAACTTGACGAAGAGAGAATTTATAAAAAAATTTCTAATTCAGATTACAGTTATGTAAAGATACAAGGTAAAATTGAATATACCGAAAAAACTCTTATTTCAGCATTTATAAAAGAGTCTGATTTGTATGATATAGTCAATATTGACCCCGACACAAAAAGATACTATCCATATTCAAATTTTGCCTCTACCATTATCGGATTTACCGGTGATGAAGATTCGGGCAGAGCAGGGCTTGAACTTATGTATAATGATAGTTTGTCGGGTGTTGCGGGTAGAGTAATTACTGCAAAAGATGCGTGGGATAGTGCAATGTCAAGTAATTACGAAACTACTTATGACCCGAAACAAGGCACAAGTCTTGTGCTTACGCTTGACAAAACTATTCAGCATTATTTAGAAAAAGGTTTAAGTCAGGCGGTTGTCGATAATGATGCCGCTTCAGCTTACGGAATTGTTATGGAAGTGGAAACAGGTGCTATTCTTGCTATGGCAACACTTCCTGATTACGATTTGAATTTACCTACTGTTATTACAGATGAAGAAGTTTTAAAAGAACTTTCAAAAATCAAAGATGAAGATAAGTATGATTTAGCATATAATGAGAAAATTTATTCAATGTGGCGTAATAAAGCGGTCAGTGATACTTATGAACCGGGTTCTGTTTTCAAAGTTTTTGTGGCTGCTGCGGCGCTTGAAGAAGGTCTTGTTACACCTGATTTTTGTTTTAACTGTTCCGGTGCTATTAAAGTAGCAGATAACGTACTTCATTGTCACAAATCGGGTGGTCACGGTAATCAGACACTTGCAGAAGGTTTAATGAATTCGTGTAACCCGTTCTTTGTTACAATCGGTCAGAAATTAGGTAGCGAAAGATTTTACAAGTATTTTGAAGCATTTGGTTTTACACAAGAAACTGATGTTGATTTACCTGGTGAAGCAACCCCCGTTAAAGATGTTACATATCACTCACTTGAAAATATGGGGATTTCACAAGTTTCATCGTCTTCATTCGGTCAGACTTTCCAGGTCAGTGCTATGCAGATGATTACAGGTGTTTCTGCTATTGCCAATGGTGGTAGTTTAATGCAACCATATATAGTTAAATCAATGCTCGATGAAGATGGCAATACGGTTTTTGAAGCAGAGCCGACAGTTAAAAGAAGTGTTATTTCCCAAACTACAAGTGAAGCTGTTCTTTCTATGATGGAAAAGGTTGTAGCGGAGGGTACAGGTAGAAACGCTTATGTACCGGGGTATCGTGTTGCAGGTAAAACGGGTACTTCTGAAAAACTTACAGTAGATGGTGAATATATTGCATCTTTTGTAGGTTGCGCTCCTGCCGATGACCCTAAAATAGCGGTTCTTATTGTTATAGATGAACCACAGGGGTATGTTCACGGTGGTGGTGCTATTGCCGCACCTGTTGCAGGGCGAGTAATTGAAGAAACGCTTAAATATATGAATATTGACCCGGTTTATTCTGCAAAAGAATTGTCACAACTCAATGGTGTTACACCGGATGTTAACTCTATGAGTGTAGAAAAGGCAAAAGCAACTCTTAAAAATAAAGGTTTTACCGCAAGAGTTATCGGTAATGGTGATACAGTAGTTTCACAATATCCATTAAAAGGTCAGAATATTCCTCTTGATGGTGTTGTAATTCTTTATACTGAAAAAGAAATTTCAAACAAAACTGCAACTGTTCCTGATTTAAAAGGATTAAGCATAAGTTCTGCTAATGAAAGAGCGGTAAATGCCGGTTTCAATATTAAAATTTCGGGTGCATCACTCGACAGTGAAGTTGTTTCTTATCGTCAGAGTATCGACGCAGGAACACAAACAGAACTTGGTGCAACAATTACAGTATATTTTAAAACAAACAAAGGTGTTGAAGACTGATGCTTTTATCAGAATTGTTAAAAGGTGTAAATGTAAAATCAGAATATATCGACAGAGAAATAAGTGATGTTACCGATAACACAAAAAAAGTATCACAAAACTGTGCTTTTGTATGTGTTAAGGGTGCAAGAGTTGACGGTCATAAATTTGCAGATGAAGTTTTGAAAAACGGTGCGGCGACAGTTATTGTTTCAGAAGATTTAGGGCTTGAAGAACAGGTGCTTGTTGACAATACCCGTGAAGTATATGCAGTTATGTGTAAAAATCTTTTTGGTGCAGAGTGCGACAAAATGACACTTATCGGTATAACCGGTACAAATGGTAAAACCACAACTGCTTTTATTGTTAAAGATATTCTTAAAGAACTCGGTGTCAGTTCAGGTCTTATAGGTACTGTTAAAAATATGGTGGGAGAAAAAGAATTTCACACCGAACTCACAACGCCGGACCCTTATGATATGCACAAGCTTTTCAAAATGATGGCAGACGATGGTATAAAGTATTGTGTTATGGAAACATCTTCCCAGGCGTTCGACCAGATGCGTCTTGCGGGTATTCACTTTAAGGTTGGTGTGTTTACAAATCTTACACAAGACCATCTTGATTATCACGGTACTATTGAAAAGTATAAAAAATGTAAAAAAGAACTTTTCAAAGTTTGTGATATCGCAGTAATAAATGCAGATGATGAAACAAGTGCATATATGGTTGATGGTGTAGAGTGTCAAAGAATAAGTTACGGTATAAATAATGTTTCAGATTTAAAAGCGAGTGAAATTGAACTCTTTGATAATAAAGTTGTCTATACTGTAAATGATACTTTAAAAGTTGATTTTCATATCCCCGGCGATTTCTCTGTGTATAACTCATTATCGGCAATCGGTACAGTTGTTGCTCTGGGGTATTCACTTGAAGATACAATTAACGCAATCAGTTGCGCGAAATCAGTAAAGGGTAGATTAGAATTAGTAGAAACAAATACACCATTCGGTGTTATAATTGATTATGCACATACGCCTGATGGTCTTGAAAAAGCAATAAACGCTATAAGAAGTTTCACAAAGGGTAGGGTAATTACTCTCTTTGGTTGCGGTGGTGACCGTGATAAAACAAAGCGTCCTAAAATGGCAAGAATGGCAACGGAACTTTCAGATATTGTTATTGTTACAACCGACAACCCAAGAACAGAAAAACCTGAAGATATAATAAAAGATATTTTAATCGGTACAGTCGGTTCAAAAGCAGAAGTTATAACAATTGTTGACAGAAGTGAAGCTATCAAAGAAGCTATGGAAATAGCAAAAGAAGGTGACACAGTGCTACTTGCAGGTAAGGGGCATGAAACTTATCAGATAATTGGTACAGAGCGTTTTCATTACGATGAAAGAGAAATAGTGAAAAAAGCACTTGGTTTGATTTGATTTTTAAAAGGTGATTTTTTGGAAGAAATATTATTAGAAGAGATTGCCTTGTGGTGTGATACAAAAACATCTTTACAAGGGTCAGTAAAAACAATTTCAACAGATAGCAGAGTAATTGATGAAAACACACTTTTTATTGCCTTAAAAGGTGAGCGTTTTGATGCGAATGATTTTGTAGATGAAGTTTTAGAGAAAAATGCAAAAGCAGTAGTGTGCAGTCGTTACAATGGTAATAGTGATAAAGTTATTCTTGTGGAAGACACAGGTAAAGCGTTACTGAAAATAGCAAAAGGTTACAGAGAGAAATTCAAAATACCTTTTGTTGCACTTACGGGTAGTGTGGGTAAAACAACTACCAAAGGTATGGTACACGCTGTGCTTTCTGAAAAATATAATACTTTAAAAACACAGGGGAATTTAAACAATGAAATAGGTGTTCCTAAAACATTGTTCTGTCTTGAGAATAGTCACGAAGCGGCTGTTATTGAAATGGGAATGAACCATTTTAATGAAATATCCCGTCTCACAGATACTGTAAAGCCTGATATCGGTATAATAACAAATGTCGGTACTGCACATATTGAAAACCTGGGTTCGCGTGAAGGTATTTTAAAGGCTAAATATGAAATTACAGAAGGAATGAAAAAAGGGGCACCGCTTATCATAAATGGTGATAATGATATGCTTATGAATATAAATACCGAAGATTTTGAAATTATAAAATTCGGTATAGAGCAAAATGACCTTTATATGAAAGCGGAAAATATTGAGTTCTTACCTGATGGCAGTAAGTTTACCGCTGTTTGTGAAAAAGAACGTGTAAATGCTTTCGTTCCTGCGGTTGGTGTACATAATGTTTATAATTCACTCTGTGCTATGTGTGTAGGTAAAAAACTAGGCTTTACTTTGCAGGAAAGTGCAGACGCCCTGAAAAACTTTGCGCCCGAGGGAATGCGACAAAATGTGCGTAAGGTTATGGATTATACTTTTATAGAAGATTGCTATAATGCTAACCCCGACAGTATGAAAGCGTCACTTGTAACGCTTAATACAATAAAGAAAACGAGAAGTATTGCAGTACTCGCTGATATGCTCGAACTCGGTTCTTTTTCAGGTGAAGCACATTACGAAGTTGGTAAATTTGCCGCAGAACAAAATACTGATATTGTTTTGACTTTCGGTGAACTTTCAAAACTTACGAAAAAAGGTGCAGAGGAAAATGGTGCTGTTGCGAAGTCTTTTGTAAATAAAGATGAATTGGCAGAGTATTTAAAATCAATTCTTAAAGAAAACGATACTATTCTTTTTAAAGGTAGTCGTTCAATGAAAATGGAAGAAATCTTCCATAAATTATACAAGGAGTGGGAAGTATGAATTTGTATTTGGCATTAGCGTTAGCGGCGCTTTTAAGTTTTGGTATCGCATTTGCTTTAGGTTATGTGGTT
>JAFSBS010000062.1 GCA_017437165.1 Clostridia bacterium | reverse complement strand
GTACCTAAATCTTCATTTTGTCTTATAAATTGAGCGTTAAAAATGTTATCCATAATTTTTCTCCTTAAGAGTGAATGTATTGACATTATATATTTAAAAATATATACTTATCTTATTATATTTCAAGAAAAAAGACAATAGTTATTGAGGTAATTTATGAAAAATCTTTCGGACATAAATATTATTCGTTCTGTTATGGCAAAACACGGCGTAACCTTTAATAAAGGATTGGGACAGAACTTCCTTGTTGACCCCGAAGTTTGTCCTTCAATGGCAGAATATGCAGGACTTGACGAAAACACCTGTGTAATTGAAGTTGGTCCCGGTGTTGGTGTTCTTACTGCAGAGCTTGCAAAGTATGCAGGTAAGGTTTTAAGTTTTGAACTTGACGAAAGACTTTTACCTGTTTTAGACGAAACATTAAGCGAATTTAATAATGTTGAAATTATAAATCAGGATATTATGAAAGCCGATTTAAAAAACATAATAGAAGAAAAATGTAAAGGTATGAAAATTGCAGTTTGTGCAAATCTCCCGTATTACATTACTTCACCTATTATTATGATGTTTTTAGAAAGCAAATTGCCAATTGACTCAATTACTGTTATGGTTCAAAAAGAAGCCGCAGACCGTCTTTGTGCAGAAGTCGGCTCCCGTGATGGTGGTGCGGTTACAGTTGCAGTAAACTATTATGCAGAAAGCGAAATTCTTTTCTTTGTTCCAAAAAACTCGTTTTTACCACCACCAAAAGTTGACAGTAGTGTTATAAAATTAACCTTACGAGATAAACCACCTGTTGAAGTAAAGAATGAGGAATTTTTCTTCAAAGTGGTTAAAGCAGCTTTTTCGCAAAGAAGAAAAACTGCAGAAAACTCTATAAGTGCAGGACTTTCTATTCCAAAAGCAGAAGTAAAAGATGCTTTGGAGAAAGCGGGACTTCCTGCTACTGTAAGAGCAGAAAAAATGACAATGGAAGATTTTGCAAATCTTGCTGAAATACTTGAAAAGTAGGTCTATATATGAAAATACTTTCATTCGGCGAAATTATATGGGATGTTTACGAAAGTGAAAAATTCATAGGTGGTGCGCCTTTAAACCTTGCGGCACATTGTAGCAAGCAAGGTGCAGACTCGTTTATGCTTTCTTCTGTCGGCAATGACGATTTGGGAAAAGACGCATTAAATAAAGTCAAAAGCTTTAATGTAAAAGCAGATTTCGTTTCTGTAAACAAAGAAAAAGAAACAGGAAAATGCATTGTTTCGCTTGACGAGAATGGTGTACCTTCTTATAATGTTTTAACCGATGTTGCTTATGACTATATAAAAATCCCCGACAATATAAACGATTTTCAGTTCGACATTTTTTGTTTCGGCACACTTGCATTAAGAAGTAATGAAAATCTTGAAACTGTGAAATCAATCCTTAAAAATTCTAATATTAAGAAAGTTTATTGCGATATAAATATAAGACCGCCATTCTTTTCCAATGAAACTATTTTGTTTGCTTTAGAAAATGCAAATATTTTGAAAATCAGCGATGAAGAACTGCACTACGTTTATAACGCGTGTGATTTTAAAAATTTAGTAGATATATCTCAAAAATACAGCAACCTTGAATTTATTTTGCTCACACAAGGCGAAAACGGAGCAACCGTCTTTGACTGCAAAAACAAAAAGGAATATCAGGAAAATGCACCCGAAGTAAAAGTCGTTTCTTCCGTTGGTGCAGGTGACAGCTTCGGCGCTACATTTATATGTGAATATTTTAAAACAAACGATATTAAAAAAAGTCTCAACAAAGCTATAGAAATAAGTGCTTTTGTTGTTTCACAAAAAGAAGCAATTCCAGAATATTAAAAGGAGTAGAGATTATGAAATTTGGTATTTATTATGCTTATTGGGAACACGAATGGGGCGGAAACTTCGTTCCGTACATAGAGAAAACAAAGAAATTAGGTTTTGATGTTTTAGAGGTTGCCTGCGGTGCATTCCATTTAGAAAACGATGATTACTTCAAAGAACTTAAAAATGTTGCAGAAGCAAACGGAATGTTACTTTCAGGTGGTTATGGTCCAAGACCCGAGCACAATCTTGCTTCACCTGATAACGCATTGGTGGAAAATGCATTGAATTTTTATAATGATATTTTCAGAAAAATGGAAATTGCGGGCATTGACCGAATTGGTGGCGCACTTTACTCTTATTGGCCTGTAAATTTCGCAGGTGGATTTGACAAAAAAGCAGACACCGAAAGAAGCATAAAAAATATGAGAAGACTTGCTGATATTGCTTCTGATTACGGAATTACTCTTTGTATGGAATCTTTAAACAGATTTGAAGGTTATATGATTAACGAAGCTTACGAAGACGTGGACTATGTTAAAGCAGTTGACAAGCCGAATGTTAAATCTATGCTTGACACATTCCATATGAATATTGAAGAAGATTCATTGGTTGAAGCAATCCGTCTTACAAAAGGCACTCTCGGTAGCTTCCACGTAGGCGAACCTAACAGAAGATGTCCTAATCCAAATAGCAGAATAGACTGGTACGAAATAGGCAGAACACTTAAAGAAATTGAGTACGACGGTTATGTTGTTATGGAACCATTCGTTCTTATGGGTGGTCAGGTAGGTAAAGATATTTCTATCTGGCGTGATATGTCTAAAGGCAAATCAATGGAACAAATTGACCTTGATGCAAAAAATTCAGTAGAATTTTTAAGAGAAGCGTTTAAATAAACAAATTGTGGTGGATAGAATTACGAAAATTCTATCCGCCACAATAATTTATTCTTCAATTTCTAATTGAAAACCTAATAATTCGTCTGCTTCGCTTCCGTCAATAACTTCTACCCCTTTAAGCTTTTTTTGAATAATATCATTACGTTTTTGTGCTTCATCAAGTGTTTTACCCGCTTCATCAATTTTGCGTTTTGCTTTTTCAAGCACTGTTCCAAATGTATTATATTGAGATTTCGCAACCGAAAGAAGCGTTCTCACCTCATCTGCTTTTTCGTTTATTGCAATTGCCTTAAAGCCCATAGCAAATGAATTCAGAAGTGCGGTAATTGTTGTGGGTCCTGCAATCATAATATTTTCTTGTTGCATTTTTTCAACGATACCATTTTTAGAAGATACTATTTCCGCATAAAGCCCTTCCGTCGCAAGATAAAGAATGGCAAAAGGAGTAGTTTTGGGTGGGTTTATGTATTTTTTCACATCTTTTGCTTCTTGCAATACTCTGTCTTCAAGTGCCTTTCGTGCCTGTCTTAAAAGTTCAGGGTCAGCGGATTCAGCTGCATTACAAAGTCTTACATAATCTTCCATAGGGAATTTTGAATCAATCGGCAAATACATTACTTCATCTTTGCTTTCACCACTCGGAATTTTTACGGCAAATTCTACTCGTTCACCGTTCACCTTTGGCGAGTAATTTTTTACATACATTCCGGGGATTGTCTGGTCTAAAAGTGACTCTAACTGAACTTCTGCCCAGGTACCACGCGCTTTTACATTTGTAAGCACTCTGTTTAAAGATGTAACATTATTTGTAACCCCTTGTGAAAGCTCTTTCATTTCACCTAAGGATTTATAAACATTTTCGAGTTGTTCAGAAACAGTTTTAAACGAAGAATTAAGTCTTGTTGTAAGAGTAGAGGTCAATTTTTCATCTACCGTAACACGCATTTCTTCGAGTTTCTTTTCGTTACTTTCCTGAAGTTTTGCAACAGAGTCAATAATAAAACGGGTCTGTCGGTCATTCTGCTCTATATTATTTTGCCTTATAACATTAAGTGATTCTGTAATTTTTTCAGTCATATCTATTCTGCTTTTATAGTTTTCTTCTCTTAATGCGTTAAGTCGTAAATCAACTTTTTCAAGTCCCCTTGCAACTTCTTCCCGTGACAATCTGCCGGCACTTGACATTTCTTCACGATTGTAACGAAGTTCATCAAAAATTGCACCGTCATTACCATTTCTTTTTAAAGAAATAAGTAAGGCTACACATACCCCGAGTAATAATATAATAACTCCGCAAAGCACAAATAAAACTATATTTTCCATAAATCTCTTTCCTTTACTTTTATTTATACGATTATTATATCATAACAAGTGTACTATTTAAAGGACTTCAATTTTTGAATTGAAAGTTAAAAATTAAAAATTTCGGAAGGCTTCGCCTTGATTATAATTATATTTATATATGAATAAAAATTTATCCTATCATTTTTAGTTGATAAAAAATCCAACTTTTAATGATAGGATAACTTATATTTTCGCGAAGTCCTAATTCCTTTTTCCTATTTCCAGACAAATAGCCATACTAACAACTATTATAATTGCGTCGCAGACCCTTAATTTTCAATTTTCAGCTCTCAATTCTCAATTATTTTACAAATTCATTATAAATTGCTTCGAGAGTTGCAACATAATCTTCTTCTGCAACACCAACAATTATGTTAAGCTCACTCGAACCCTGGTCAATCATTCTGATATTTATATCGCTGTTTGCGATTGCCTTAAAGAGTCTGCTTGCAGTACCTTTTGAACCTGCCATACCACGACCAACAACTGCAACAAGTGCGATACCATTGTAAATTGTAATGTTATCAGGTTTTGTCTTTTTCTGGATATCTGCAATAACTGTATCCTTTACAGGTAAGAAGTCGTTATCATTTACAACAACTGACATTGTATCAATACCTGATGGAAGGTGTTCAAAGCAAATCTTATGATTTTCAAGTACTTCAAGAACTTTTCTGCCGAAGCCAATTTCTGAATTCATCATATCTTTTTCAATAGCGATGACAGAGAAGCCTTTTTTACCTGCAATACCAGTAATAACTGTATCTACTTTATTTGATTCAACAGTAGAAACAATCATTGTACCTGCATCCTCAGGTCTGTTTGTATTGCGTATATTTATCGGAATACCTTTTTCTCTTACAGGGAAAATTGCATCTTCGTGCATAACGGTTGCACCCATATATGAAAGCTCACGAAGTTCGCGGTAAGTAATTGTGTTAATAACTTTTGGATTTTTAACGCATCTCGGGTCTGCCATAAGCATACCAGAAACGTCAGTCCAGTTTTCATAAATATCTGCAGAAATAGCTCTTGCAACAATTGAGCCTGTAATATCTGAACCACCACGTGAGAATGTTTTGATTGTTCCATTTGGCATAACACCGTAGAAACCCGGCACTACTGCGTGAGTGTGTTTTTTAAGAATTTTTGTAAGTTCTTCATTTGTTTTTTCTGTGTCGAGTTCACCATTTTCTGTAAAGAAAATACCATCTTCTGCATCAACAAACGCATAACCCAAATATTTTGCTAAAATCATTGAGTTAAGATATTCGCCACGAGAAGCAATATAGTCACGACCTGCGTGATGAACAATAGCATTTTTTATTCTGTCAAATTCAGGTTGCAACCAAAAGTCGAGACCCAAATCTTTAATAATACCGTTGTATCTGTCTTCAATCAATTTGAATGCTTCATCAATATCTTTATTTTCCTTAACTAATTTATAGCAGGAATATAACATATCTGTTACTTTGATATCTTCATCGTATCTTTTGCCCGGTGCAGAAGCAACAACAAATCTTCTTGCTTCATCAGATTTAATAATAGCTGCTACTTTTTTGAATTGTTCTGCATCAGCAAGCGAACTACCGCCGAACTTTACAACTTTTACCATAGTAAGTACCCCTTAAGTATTATAATATTGTATATTTTCTCAAACTTTCTACGATATACTACCACTATTCAAAATTTTTATCAACAAAAAATTAACTGCTCAAAAAAAGTTCTAAAGTTATTATAAATGTTACCAAACAGAAGTTGAATAACTTGTGCAATTTTACCACACATTTTGCATTAAATTTCATACAACTCTTTTATTTTCCTGAAATATATGGTATATTCTTACATATTATATGAAACTTCTTTTATGGTGGTGAAAAAATGGAAAAAGAAGAATTACTTCTTATAAAAAGATTGCAAGAGCTTTCAACTCGTTCTTACAATCGTGGTATTTTCGTTTATTCTGATTTTCTTAATATGTATGAACAGAATTTGCTTTTTTATAATATTTCAACACCATTCACATTATTCGGTGGATTTTTAAACGCAGAAAGACAAATTGCAATTTTTGGAAGCGAGGATGATTTAGGGTACTCACCTGCACCACCTGTTTCTTGTATTTTAGTTTCACCCGTTTTGCAGAAATTTGCAGACGATTTAACTCATCGTGATTTTTTAGGTTCAGTTTTAGGTTTGGGGATAAAAAGAGAAACTATTGGCGATATCATCATAAAAAATAACGCAGGTTACATTTTCTGCCTTGAT
>JAFSBS010000061.1 GCA_017437165.1 Clostridia bacterium | reverse complement strand
ATTCTTTTAGATACTGAAATGTCACTTCTTTCTGATATGTACGATTTAGAAAGAATTATGACAAGAATAGTTTATGGTACAGCTAATGCTAAAGAACTCCGTACATTAAGCCTTACTATTGATAAACTTCAGGGTATTAAAGCATCTCTTATGGGTGTGAAATCCAAAATGCTCAATGAAATATATGAAGAAATAGATTTATTGGAGGATGTAAATTCTCTTATAAATTCTGCAATAGTTGACGAACCACCGCTTACTGTAAGAGAGGGTGGAATGATAAGAAAAGGCTATAACGAAGAACTTGATTCTCTTCACGATATTGTTGAAAACGGTAAGGGTTACTTAACCGCAGTTGAACAATCTGAACAAGAGAAGACAGGTATCAAAAAACTTAAAATAGGCTATAACCGTGTATTCGGATATTATATAGAGGTTACTAATTCGTTTAAAGATTTAGTACCTGAACACTACATAAGAAAACAAACTCTCGCAAACTGCGAAAGATATATAACCCAGGAATTGAAAGAACTTGAGTCAAAAGTTTTAGGGGCACAAGAAAGAATTGTAAGAATTGAATTTGAATTGTTTTCTGAAATACGCACTAAGATTGCAAACGAACTTGAAAGGGTACGTGTAACCGGTAAAGCGGTTGCAAGACTTGATGTTCTTTGTTCTCTTGCTTACACAGCGGTTACAAATAACTATGTAAGACCTACTGTTGACACATCAGACGATGTTATTATTAAAGATGGAAGACACCCTGTAGTAGAACTTATGTTAGGCGGGGCTCCGTTTGTACCGAATGATACACACCTTGATTGCGGTGATTACAGAAGTGCAATTATTACGGGTCCTAATATGGCGGGTAAATCCACTTATATGCGACAAGTTGCTTTAATTGTGTTAATGGCACAAATCGGTAGTTTTGTTCCTGCAAGTAGTGCTAAAATTGGTATTGTAGATAAAATCTTTACCCGTGTAGGTGCGTCAGATGACTTGTCACAAGGTCAGTCAACATTTATGCTTGAAATGACTGAGGTTGCAGACATTTTAAAAAATGCAACTGCGAAAAGTTTAATTGTATTTGATGAGATTGGTCGCGGTACTTCAACATTTGACGGTATGAGTATTGCAAGAGCTGTTTTAGAATATACAGCGGATAAAAAGAAAATTGGTGCAAAAACCCTTTTTGCAACACACTACCACGAATTGACAGAGTTAGAAAATTCAGTTGATGGTGTAAAGAACTACAATACATCAGTAAAAAAACGTGGTGATGATATTACATTCTTAAGAAGGATTGTAAAAGGCGCCGCAGATGGCAGTTATGGTGTAGAAGTTGCAAAACTTGCAGGTATTCCAAAAACTGTTGTTGAAAATGCAAAAGTTATTTTAAAATCATTAGAAGAACAGCAAAGAGTAAATTTAGGTGTTGCACAAAAAGTTGTTGTAGAAGAAGAACCTGAAGAGATGCAACTTTCATTTTCTTCAAGCGGTAAAGAAAACTTTATAGAAAAAGTCAAAAATATAGATGTGAACACACTTACACCTATTGAAGCATTGACAAAATTATTTGAACTTCAGAAAGAAGCAGAAAATATTTGATTTTTTAATTTTTATGAAAGGGGGCGTTTACAGTGCCGAGAATAAATGTGTTGCCTAAAAATATTGCAGATTTAATAGCGGCAGGTGAAGTTGTAGAACGCCCGTCTTCCGTAATTAAAGAATTTTTAGAAAACTCAATTGATGCAGGTTCTAAAAATATTACTGTCGAAATTAAAAATGGCGGTAAAACTTACATAAGAGTAACCGATAATGGTTGCGGTATAGATAAAGACGATGTAAGAAAAGCGTTTTTAAGTCACGCTACAAGTAAAATAAATTCAGCAGATGATTTAGATAGTATAAGTACATTGGGTTTCCGTGGTGAGGCTTTACCGTCAATTTCTGCAGTAGCAAAAGTTGAACTTCTCACAAGAACTGAAAATGAAGAAATCGGTACATCTTATAAAATCTTCGGTGGTGAAGAAGTTGAACTTACAGAAGCAGGTTGCCCTGTTGGCACAACGCTTATAGTAAGAGATTTATTTTTCAACATCCCTGCAAGAATGAAGTTTTTGAAAAAAGATGTTCAGGAAGGTAACTACATTGCGGCAATTTTAGAAAAAATAGCAGTTTCTTACCCCGATATATCTTTTAAATTCATAAGGGACGGTAAGCTTAACTTTTCAACCCCCGGTGATGGTGATTTGAAATCTGCAGTTTACGCAGTGTTTGGTAAAGATTATACAGAAGGTTTACTTTCGGCAGAATATGAAGGTAACGGAATAAAAGTTACAGGTTTTGCCGGTAAACCAACTGCCGGCAGAGGTAGTAGAAACGGTCAGCATTTCTTTGTGAATGGCAGATATGTTAAAAGTCCTATGTGTATTACCGCATTAGAAACTGCTTACAAAAACTCGATTATGTCAGGTAAATTCCCGACTTGCGTTATTTTTATAAATCTCCCGTTTTCTGCAGTAGATGTCAATGTACATCCGGCAAAAACAGAGGTAAGATTTTTCGAGGAAAAGAAAGTGTTTGATGCAGTTTACGGAGCTGCACTCAATGCTTTAACACGAGATATAAGACCAAAAGCAACTTTTTCTACTGCCAAGGCGTTTATGCCCGAAGCAATAAAGGGTGAGCAGTTGAAAATAACTGAAACAGAAGTTGAAGAAGATAAGTTGCAAGAAGAAACCGAGAAAATTAAAGATTCACAAAAAGAAAAAACTTTTACAATAGTTGGTAAATCCTTTATGAAAGAACACTCTTTCGTAACTCCTGCACAGGAAACTGTTGTGAAAGAAGAACCTAAAACAAAAATCACATTAAATTCAAGAGAAACAGGTACTCTTGATTT
>JAFSBS010000060.1 GCA_017437165.1 Clostridia bacterium | reverse complement strand
GTTCAAACTCTATAACAACGTGGCCGTACTGACCGTGGCCACCTGACTGTTTCTTATGTTTACCTTCAGCTCTTACCTTTGATTTGATTGCTTCACGATAAGGAGTTTTGGGTTCTTTTAAGTTGACTGAAACGCCGAACTTACCTTCAAGCTTTGAACAGATAACGTTGATGTGCTGCTCTCCAACCCCTGAAATTACTGATTCGTGTGTTTCGTGATTGCGGGTTAAAGTAAATGTCTTGTCTTCACTGGCAAGCTTAGTGAGTGACGCACTTATCTTTTCTTCATCGCCCTTTGCCTTAGGCTCGATAGCAAGTGATAAAACAGGCTTAGGGAATGAAATAGCACCAATCGCAACAGGGAATGCGGGGTCACATAATGTATCACCTGTTTCTGTTACAGAAAGCTTTGCAGTTGCACCAATATCTCCTGCTTTTAATTCTTTTACTTCTGTCTGCTTTTTGCCGCAGATTTCATAAATTTTACCTAATTTTTCCTCTTTACCTACTGCAGGGTTTACCAATAATGTATCAGGCTTAATTGTACCTGACAACACTTTAAAATATGAAAGCTTTCCAACGTAGTTGTCAACAACTGTTTTGAAAACGTGCAATACTGTATGTTTAGCGCTATCACAAATAATTTCTTCGATGTCGCCAGTCTTTTTGTTTTCCCCCTCAATATACATAAATTCATTAGGTGCGGGCATATAGTCTGCAATTGTGTTAAGTAAGTGTGTAATACCGATTTTAGCTATTACACTACCACAGATAACAGGAACAACTGTACCATCTTTAATACCTATTTTTAATGCTGCTTTGATTTCGTCTTCTGTGAATTCTTCACCTGCAAAATACTTTTCCATTAATTCATCAGAAACTTCTGCAACTGCTTCTAATAAAAGATCACGGCTACGGTCTGCGATTTCTTTATAGTTCTCAGGTACTTCTTCGTATTTATGTGTATCACCATCAGGTGAGAACATCTTTGCGCGCATCTTTATTACGTCAACAAAGCCTGTTAATTTATCTCCCTCTTTAATTGGGAATGTGAAAGGTGCGATGCATCTTCCGAATGCGTTGTTTAATTCTTCCACAACCTTGGCATAGTCTGCTTTGGGGTCTTCCAGTTTATTTACAAATACAATCTTTGCCTTGGTTTTAGCAATATTCCAGGCTTTTTCTGTACCTGCAGAAACGCCGGATTTACCACTGACAACGATTAGAGCACTGCCGCAAACTGATGCACCCTCTAACTGTTCGCCAATAAAATCAGGAGTTCCGGGAGTGTCTAAAAGATTAATCTTTACACCGTTCCACTCCACGGGAATAATAGAAGTATTCAGTGAAATCTGTCTCTTTATTTCTTCAGGGTCAAAATCTGATACTGTATTTCCATCTTCAACTCTACCTACGCGGTCAACCATACCTGCTTTTTTAAGCATTGCTTCAACTAAAGAGGTCTTACCTGCATTTGAGTGTGATAGCATACACATGTTTCTGATGTTTTCGGTGTTTGTCATAATCTTTCCTCCTTGTTATTAAGAAACCTTGCGGTCATTATTTACCATTACGGTTATGCAATCTTTTTCGACATTTACCTTTTTATTTCCTTTATATTATATATGAAATTTATCACAAAAATGAGTGTTTTAAATTGTATATTTTGCATATGAAAATTTTTTAAAACACAAAAAAACCGCACAGTTGTGCGGTTTTTATCTTATTGTTTAACGTGAAACTTATTTCTTCTTTATAAGTGCTATAATACGGTCAAAATCCTCTGCTGAAGAATAAGGAATTTCAATGCGACCTTTATTCTTTTTGTTCACTATTTTTATTTTTGTGCCAAATTCAGATGAAAGACTCTCCTCCAAGGCTTTAATATGGCGGGAAATTTCTATTTCTTCCTTTGTAGGCTTTTTAACTGTTTTAACCTTTGAAAGACTTGAAATATAGCTTTCAGTCTGTCTTACACTCATGTCTTGTGCGATAATTAATTTTGCTATCTCTTGCGCTTTTTCTTTATCTTCAACCGCCAAAAGTGCCCTTGCATGGCCCTGTGAAAGTATATTGTCTTTTACTAATTTCTGAATTTCTTCAGGTAAATTAAGAAGTCTTAGTATATTTGCTACTGCAGGACGGCTACGACCTATTTTTTTAGCCACTTCGTCCTGCGTAAGTCCATAAACATCAATTAACTCCTTAAT
>JAFSBS010000059.1 GCA_017437165.1 Clostridia bacterium | reverse complement strand
ATGAAAATCCTGTTGGTGTTCTTACAAATAACCCGACTTTTGATTTTCACCTTATGAATCTTAATAATTATATGACTCTTTCCGAAGCTGTTGCTGAAAATAAATTTTCAAAAAATATTGAATTTAATAATTATAGTCTTGGTTTAGGTGCATTAGGGTTACCGGGTGATTTTTCATCTGCTTCAAGATTTGTTAAAGCAACTTTTGTAAAATATAAATCAAAATCGGGTAGTAGCGAAAAAGAAAGTGTTAACCAGTTTTTTCATATTTTAGATTCTGTTTCTATGCCCAAGGGGTGTGTATTAGTCCGTGATGGCGAGTACGAATATACACGATATTCCTGCTGTTGTAATGCAGATAAAGGTATTTATTACTTTAAAACTTACGATGAATTCAATATAGAACAAGTTAAATTAAATTCGTATAATTTAAATAGTAGCACACTTTTTGAAAAAAATATTAAATTTTGACTACAAAAATAGACATTTTTCTTGAAGTATGTTATAATAACCATCGGTGATTGTATGAAATGGTTAAAATCTTTTGTTATTGTTTTTTTTACACTACTTTTACTTGAAGGGTGTGAAAAAGAATCAGAAACTTTGTTTATGGATATTTTAAATAACAAACAAAGTTTTGTTACAGAAAATAATCAGGATATTTATTTGAAAGATTTTGAATTTAGTGATGGATACTATTCGGTTCCGACAGAATATAGTTTTGTAGATTTTAATGGTGATAATAAAAATGAAATGATAGTTAATCTTTCTAAAGATTCCGTTGCCTATCTTGTTTTGCATCAAGAAGAAAATAGTGTTTACGGTTTTCTGTTTTACCGAAGAGAATTGCAACAAATAAAAACCAATGGCACATTTTCATCCACCGCTGGTGCTGGTTACACAAGTTACCATAAATTGAATTTTAAGGATAAACAATGTGCGATAATAGATATGGCTGTAGTAGATAACTATAAAGGTGAATACTTAATCAATGGCTTCAAATGTTCACAAAATGAAGTTTTGGATTTTGTTGAAAACTTTAATATGACGCAAAACATTGAGTGGATAAAATTTTGAACTTAAATCTACCTCTTGAATTAAAATAATAATTCAAGGGGTATAATTTATAATAATTCAAAGTAATTTTTACGACTGTTAATTATGCCCTCTTTTTTTAATTTGCTTATTTCCATTGAAAGACCGCTTCTTTCAACTTCTAAATAGTCAGCTAATTCTTGCCTATCAAATGGAATTGTAAAGCTCTTTTTACCTACTTTTTTTGAATACAATGAAAGGTATGTTAAAAGCTTTTCTCGTGTTGTTCTTTTAGATGTTATTTCAATTTTTTGATGAAATTGTAAAGACTTAGTTGCAAGGTTTTTCATCAGATTAAAAATTAGTTGCCTATGAAAATCACAGTTATTAGAGCAAGTGTATAAAACTCTGTTTGAATCAATAAGCATTACTTCACTTGGTTCATTTGCAATTATTGTAACGGGTAACGAGTCAATTTCTGCACAGGCAAATGCTTCTGCAAAAACCTCGCCAGTTTCAATGCTACTTAATATATTTCTGTTTCCGTTGTAATCCACCTGAAAAATCTGTGCAGAGCCAGAAAGCATTATGCCAATATATTT
>JAFSBS010000005.1 GCA_017437165.1 Clostridia bacterium | reverse complement strand
GGACTTTCACAACTTCATCAGTTACGAGGAAGAATCGGCAGAGGAGATAAAGAAAGTACTTGCGTTCTTCTGTCAGATGCTCAAAACGAAGAAGCACTTGAGAGATTCGGGGTGCTTTGCGATACAAATGATGGTTTCGTGATTGCCCAAAAAGACCTGGAACTTCGAGGTCCCGGTGACTTTTTCGGTAGCAGACAACATGGTCTTCCCGATATGCATATTGCAAATCTTATGACAGACACCAGAATTCTTTACGAAGCACAGGAAAGAGCGAAGGAAATTTGTGAAAAAGACCCTGCACTTGAAAGTGAAGAAAATGCTTTGCTTAAAAAGGAAGTTGAAAGACTTTTCACCCTAAGTATGAATTAAATAATCACCAATGAATTTTTAGTGAATTCATTGGTGATTATAATTTTAATAATTGGTTAAAACAATTTTTTTAATTATTTTTTTATTTGGAAAATCGAGAATGAACCAACCGTATTTTTTCATAGGCTTAAGTTCGTAGTCAGAAAATCTTTTAAATATTATTCTTGAATATCTTTTTGGACTTGAAAAACCATTACTGCCGGAAAAGAAATTTAAAATAATTGACTTGTCTTGTGGTGGGTTCTGTATTGTCGGTAAAATTGCAATTTCCCATTTTTTCTTTGGTTTAAGATTGAAAAAATCCTGAACATAAAAAAATTCATCGCTTTTTTCATTTCTTTTAGCAATAAGTACTTTTTGAAGAAAGGCATCTTTTTTTGAATTCTGATAAGGCCACCCGGTAAGATTTATTCCGGTGTTGTTATCGGTATATTCAGGGTTATCAATATCTGCACCGCACCGATTTAAAAGTACAATTTTTCC
Source organism: Clostridia bacterium (assembly GCA_017437165.1). GTDB lineage: Bacteria > Bacillota > Clostridia > Oscillospirales > Acutalibacteraceae > DTU089. The sequence continues at coordinate 6,715 of JAFSBS010000005.1, read as the reverse complement.
ACGCACTTCTTTCAATGTGGGAATGGCATTTTTTGTGTAGAAAATATCAGAATCTTTAATAAAAGTATTATAAAAATAATCAAAAGTTTCTTCTTCGTTTTTTCCTGCTTCTCTCTTAATTGACATAATAATTGTTTCAGTAGGGTTTTCTTTTAAGAAAAGTTCACAAGACCTTAAAATATCTGAAAACAGCAAGTCTTCTTTTTTATTTTTTCCTTTTTTGCAAGAAACAAAACTGTGGTTGAGTTTTAATTTTTCTCCGTCAAATTTTAATCTTATATCAAGAAAACGAATACCCATTGAAAGTTGGTCAAAAATATTTTTATTCTGACATCGGCTGAAATGTCTGAATCTTATAAACTGTGCAGAACTATTATGAGTTCCGGCTAAATTTATTTCAGAAATGAGAAAATCATCAGGAATATTTTTCATCCAATTGTTCATACTTAAAAACCTTTCAAAGTTTTTTCAATCTTTACATATTAAATTATAACAGATAAAACAAAATTTTACAAATAATGCGTTTATAAAAAATAAGTCATTTTTTGTCGTAAAATGATTTAAGAGTTATTGACACTTCAAAAAAAATAATATATAATCAAGTGGTATATGTAATCAAATTATATTGGAGGAATATTTGGTGGCACAAAAAGAACGAGATATGATTGAAATTGACCTTTTGAAGCTTGTGCTTATATTGTGGCATAAAGCGTGGGCAATTATTCTTGCGGCAATTGTTATGGGAGGAATTGCATTCGGTATAACCTATAATTTTATTGCACCTAAATATGATGCAAGTATAAAGGTTTATGTTAATAATACAAACCAGTCAAATACAACTACACTTACACAGTCAGACCTTATTGTTGCAAAACAACTTGTTGAAACATACATTGTTACACTTGAAAGTCGTACAACATTAAATCAGATTATTACTGAAGCAGGCCTTGATTACGATGCAGAAGAGCTAGAAGCAATGATTTCTGCTGCAGCAATCAACGAAACTGAAGTTTTCGAGGTTACTGTTACAAGTGAAGATGCAAAGGAAGCAGCACTTATTGCTAATACTATTGCAGATATTTTACCAAACAGAATTACAGAAATTGTTGAAAACAGTTCAGTTAGAATCGTTGACTATGCAATTATAAATGAAGAACCTGTTTCACCAAGTTATGTAAAAAATGTTGCAATTGGTGCTATGGCAGGTATAGTTGTTGCGGTTGCACTTATTTTCTTACAATTTGTTCTTGATAATAAAATTCACTCTGAAGAATATCTTGTCGAACATTATAAATATCCTATTCTTGCAGTTATTCCTGACCTTAACACAAACTCAAAGCAAAAATATTACAAGAAAAAGAAGAGTTACTACAGCAATACAGCAGATTCTTCTCTACAAACTGATTCTACAAGTGGAAAGGCGGAATAAGAAATGGCAAAGAAAAGAAAATCTTATTATACAAAAAACGAAGCTACTTCTAACGGAATCAGCTTTGCTGCAAAAGAAGCATATAACCTTTTAAGAACTAACCTTTTCTTCTCATTCTCTGATGATGCAAAGTGCCACGTTATCGGTGTTACAAGTACAATTCCTTCAGAGGGTAAGAGTTTAACTGCTGCAAATACTGCTATGGCTATGGCAGAAGCAGGTAAAAGAGTTTTACTTATTGACTCCGATATGCGTTTGCCGACAATTCACAAAAAATTAGGCTTTAAGGCAGCACCCGGTCTTTCAAACCTTCTTGTTGGTATGAATGATGTTGAAAAAGCAATTTACAGACTTGAAGATAAAGGTTTCGATGTAATGCCTGCAGGTAATACACCTCCAAACCCAACAGAACTTTTAGGTTCTGCCCGTATGGAAAAACTTTTAAATGGTCTTTCAGCTCACTATGATTATATTATTATCGACTTACCACCGGTAACAATCGTTTCAGACGCACTCGTTTGTTCAAAATATTTAAGTGGTATTGTATTTGTTGTTCGTGGTGGCAGAGCAACTACCGCAGAACTTGGCGAAGCAATTCGTCAGCTTGAATTTGCTAATGTTAAAATTCTCGGTTTCGTTTACAATAGTGCAGAAGGTTCAAAGAGTAACAGTTACAGCAAAAAGTACTCAAAGAACTATGGTCGTTATAGCAAATAAATTTAAAAGGGTGGCGGGAGTAATCCCGTCACCCAAACTTAATTAAATAAATTTTAGAACAGGGGGAACTGAAATGACAGATTTCCATTCACATATATTGCCTGGAATAGATGATGGTTGTAAAACACCGGAAGAATCTATAAAAGCATTAAGAATGATGGCAGATTACGGTGTAGAGAGAGTTGCTGCAACACCACATTTTTATGCTTCTCATAGTGGTGAAACACCTGAAGAATTTTTAGCAAGAAGAAATGCAGCAGAAGAATTACTTCGTGAAGCTATGAAAGATGAAAAAGACTTGCCGGAAATTTTCTGTGGTGCTGAAGTTAAATATTTCCGTGGTATGAGTGGTGTTGAAGATTTAAGAAAACTCACATATCAGGGAACAGATTTATTACTTGTAGAAATGCCTTTTTCAAAATGGTCTGAAAAAGAAATAGAAGAAGTATTATCTTTAAATGAAAAACTTGACGTTATTCCTGTATTGGCACATATTGAAAGATATTTTTCATATCAGAAAAACCTGGATTGGATTTATGAGTTTAAAGACGAAGGGATTCTTATGCAGATGAATGCTGAATACATTTTGGGTACATTCAGTTCACGAAAAGCTATGAAGCTTATAAATAATCACGCAATAGATTTTTTAGGTTCAGACACTCACAATTTAACAGACAGAAAACCAAACTTAGGTCCTGCAATTGCAAGAATTGAGAAAAAAGCAGATGACGAAATTATGGAAAGATTTTTGAGATACGAAGAAACTTACGTACCAAGGGGTTAAGGTAGTATGAAGTATGCACTTATAGGCTGTGGAAGGGTTTCAAAAAATCATATAAAAGCGGCAAAGCTAAATAATTTGGAAATTGTTGCTCTTTGTGACATTATCCCTGAAAAAGCACAGAAACTCATAGATGAGTTTTCTTTAAGTAATGTCAATATTTTTACTGATTATAAAAAAATGATTTCTGAAATGAATCCCGATTTTGTTGCAATTGCAACTGATAGTGGGCTTCACGCAGAAATTGCAATTTACTGTGCAGAAAATAAAATAAATTTTATTGTCGAAAAACCAATTGCTATGTCAATTAAGGATGCCGACAAGATTATAGAAATTGTTGAAAAAAATAATGTTATCGCTTGTGTATCTCATCAGAACAGATTTAACATAGCAGTTCAACATTTACATAAAGCAATAGAAACTGACCGTTTCGGTAAAATTTCTCACGGTTCCATAAATATTCGTTGGCACAGAGGTGATGAATATTATACTGCAGAAAATTGGCGTGGTAAATGGGCAAGTGATGGCGGTACTTTAATGAATCAGTGTATTCACGGAATAGATTTGCTTTCGTGGATGCTTGGTGAAGAAGTCGAAGAAGTTTACGGAATGACAAACAATGTTTTTCATAAATGCATTGAAGGTGAAGATATAGGTGTTGCAGTAATCCGTTTTAAAAACGGAGCAGTTGCTACCGTTGAAGGCACAGTAAACTGTTTTGAAGATTTTGAACAGACCCTCACCGTTTTCGGCGAAAAGGGAACAGTAAGACTTGGCGGTCACTATGCAAATAAAGTTGACACATGGCGATTTTCTGATAATCTTCCCGAAGATGATGAAACTTTAGCGGTTGACGAAAAAGCAAAAAATGTTTATGGAAACGGGCACACAAGTCTTTACACAGATTTTATTGATGCAATCAGAAATAAAAGAAAACCTTATGTTGATTTGTACGTTGGCAAAAGAGTTATAGAAATAGTTCTTGCAATTTACAAAAGTCAGAAAACAGGGTTGCCTGTAAAGTTTCCGTTAAAAGAATTTGCTTCAGTTGATATGCAAGGAATATTCGATAAATAAAGAGATGGTTATGAATTTTTAGAAATTCATAACCATCTCTAATTATGTTCAGAAAACTAAATAATCAGATAACAACAAGAACATCGTCAGTATTAACTGTGGTGCCTTTTGTTACAACGATTTCTTTGACAGTACCATCGCAAGGAGCAGTAATATCATTTTCCATTTTCATTGCTTCAAGAACAACAAGAACATCACCCGCTTTTACTGACTGACCAACACTTGCTTTAACTGCAAGAATTGAACCTGGCATTGGAGCTTTAACTTGTGTACCATTTGCTGTTGGAGCAGCAGGTGCGCTTTGTACAGGTGCGTCTTCTGCTTTTGGTGCTTCTGCAGGAGTTGCAACAGGAGCTGCTGCAACAGGAGCTGCAGCTACCATAACAGGAACTTCTGTAATGCCTGTAACAATAGCATCTGTTTCAGTTACTTCAACTTCGTAATTTTTACCATTTAAAGTTACTACATATTTCATAGAATTAGTCCTCCATAAGTCTAATTGATTTAAAATAAAGATTTTCAAGCGGGATACCTGTTTTATGGGAGGTAATCGCCATAACAGCAGCCGCATCTTGTTCAGAAACATTTATAAGTTCAGGGCTTTTAAGTCTTATTGAACAAAAGCCAAGTTTTTCAAGCGGAATACCGGTTTTATGAGAAGTGATTGCCATAATAGTAGCAGCATCCTGTTCACTAAGACCTTCAAGAGTAACATAACCTGTATAAACAGGTTCTGAACTTTTGAGTTCTTCTGTATTTACAACAGTATTTTCTTCAGATGCTTCACCAATAACTGCAACAGAAGTCGCAGGTTCTGATTTTTTAAATTTTGAAGAAATTACTTTCCAGATAATTAAAGCAGCAACAAGGACCGCAAGAATTATATATGCTTTGTAATCAGCGAAATTAAATCCTGAAGATAAAAGAAGATTAGTCATTTAAAAATCCTCCTTATTCAACAGTTTTAAATTCATAGGTGTAAATTTTGTCTTTCATTTCTTCTCTGTAATCAAAGAATTTTTCTGCTTGTGCAGGGAAAGCAATATATGAAAGTACATCTTCGTCAGATTTTGCTTTGTCACCGATTTCTGCTTTTGCAGTTTCAAATGCAGGTTCAAGTGTATCAGCATATCTTCCTTCTACAAGTTTTGCGTCACCAAGAATTTGTTTACGAATTTCTTCGTTAACTTCACCCGGCGCTTTACCATACTCGCCCATAAGGTAAGATTTAACTTCTTTAGAAACGTTTTTATATCTTTCACCGGCAAGAACATTGTTTGTTGCCTGAACGCCAACCATCTGACTCATAGGAGTAACAAGTGGAGGATAACCTAAATCTTTACGAACTCGTGGGGTTTCAAGGAGAACTTCGTCAAACTTGTCCATTTTGCCTTGTGCAGTAAGTTGTGCAACAAGGTTTGAAAGCATACCACCGGGAACTTGGTAGTTAAGTGCTTTTGTATCAGTTGCAAGAACTGTAGGGTTGAGTTGACCGCTCTTTAAGTATTCAGCTCTGATAGGTTTAAAGAAATCACCGATTTCTTTAAGAACTTCACCATTAAGACCTGTTTCATAACCTAATTCATCGAGTGTATATTGAAGAGTTTCTGTTGCAGGTTGTGAAGTACCGCCAGACATTGAAGAAATTGCTGTATCAACAATATCGCAACCAGCCTCAACAGCTTTTAAGAGAGTCATAAAACCAAGACCGGTTGTGCTGTGTGTGTGAAGAACGAGTGGTAAATCAACTGCATCTTTAAGAGCAGAAACTAATTTATAAGCTTCTGCAGGACTTAAAATACCTGCCATATCTTTTATAGCAATTGTCTGACAACCAATACTCTTCATATTCTTTGCGAGTTCAACATAAGATTCGAGAGTGTGAATAGGGCTGATTGTGTAGCAGATAGCACCTGAAGCAATAGCACCATTTTTGATTGTTTCATCAACTGCAACTTCAATGTTCTTTACGTCGTTGAGAGCATCAAAAATACGGATTATATCAATACCATTTTCAACACTCTTTTTAACAAACATACGAACAACATCATCAGGATAGTGATGGTAGCCTAAAAGGTTCTGCCCTCTTAAAAGCATCTGAAGTTTCGTATTAGGGCAAGCCTTTTTAATTTTTCTGAGTCTTTCCCAAGGGTCTTCGTTAAGATAGCGAAGACATGAGTCAAAAGTAGCACCGCCCCAACATTCGAGGGAATAGTAACCGGCTTTGTCAAGAGTCTCAAGAATTGGTTGAAATTCTGAAAATTTCATTCTTGTAGCAATGAGTGACTGGTTAGCATCACGGAGCACTGTTTCGGTAAATTGTACCTTTTGCATCGTCATTTCTCCTTTGCATAATATATAAAATTAAAATTAAACTGTTAAACGAGTGAAGAGAAAAAATCGTTTCCATTTTCACCCACTATATCATACTATAAACTCGAAAGATTTACAAGTGTTTTGTTAATTTTTCGACAGAGTTTTTATATACTATTATATATAGGGAATTAAGAATTAAAAATTGAGAATTGAGAATTGAGAATTGTGGGACATGCGGTCGGCATTACAATTTTATATTGGTCAGTTTATTATACATTGTATATCTAACTATAAATGAAAAACTATCTTATAAAACCAATAATTAAAAATGCGTCGCAGACCCTTAATTTTCCATTTTTAATTCTCAATTTTTAATTTCTGTAAATAATCCTTTT
>JAFSBS010000058.1 GCA_017437165.1 Clostridia bacterium | reverse complement strand
CTTTAGGACCACTTATGTACATTACAGGCGCATTCCCGAAAAGAGTTACTGCAATGCCAATTTTCGGACCACTTAATGAAGAAAATGGCGGCGGTAGTCTTTATTGGAGATTGCCTGACAGAAGTGCGGTTGTTACTTGTCTTAATGATGATGATTCTGTATTCCGTGTAACAGGCTGGTCGCACTTCGGCGGTCACGCTAATACTTACAGAGTTTGCGGTGAATTAGGTCAGATTGAAAATCTTCGTGCAGAAGATGGTAAGGTTCTTCTTTCATTTAATGAAGAACATACTCCGGAAGGTATGGAAAGAGTATCAAGTTACGAAGCAGATTTTGAGCCTGAAGCAAAAGAAGCGGCAGAAAAAGCCGGTCACGGCGGTGGCGACTTCTTCATTGTTCATGAATTCTTCAACAGTATCCGTGAAAACAGAAAGCCTATGTTTGACGAATATTTTGCAACAACAATGGCTTCAGTTGCTATTCTCGGTCACAGAAGTGCTATGGAATATGGTACACCTTATGATATTCCTGACTTCAGAAAAGAAGAAGACAGAAAGAAATGGGAAAATGACTTCTTGACACCTTGCTATGATTCAAAGGGCAACCCACCAACAATTGCTAATACAGAAAGAAAAGAATATATTCCGACAGAAGAAAGTATGAAGGAATATGATGAAGCAATCAAGAAGTTCAGAGCCTCAAAATAATTAAAAATCAAGAATGAAAAATTAAAAATTGAGGGACCTGCGGTCGGCAATTATAAAATTTATAACAAAAACTACATTCTCCCATTTGAAGATTATCTATAAATCTGAAAATGAAAGAATGTAGTTGTTTTTATATAATATAATGCCAATGCGGTTCCGAATGCCAATTCTCCATTTTCAATTTTTTATTAAAATTTGATACTGTCAGTCTATAAAATTTGAAAGGTTAAGAAAATGAACAGGGAAGATTTCCAAAAATTTATAGAAGAAAAATACGGTGTTTTGCCTGAATACCCGTGGGCGAGTTCGCCGTCATTTGCAGTTTTTCGACACGATAATAATAAAAAGTGGTTTGCGGTTGTTATGAATATTACAAAAGATAAATTAGGACTTGATTCAACTGAAAAAATTGATGTCGTAAATTTAAAATGCGATCCGATTATGAATGTGACAACTGAAACAGGTATTTTCCCTGCGTATCATATGAGTAAAACCCACTGGATTTCAGTTTGTCTTGATGGTAGTGTAGATGAAGATAAAATCAAATGGCTTTTAGATTTGAGTTTTGAGTTGACAGGAAAACGTAGTTGCAAGTAGCAAGTTTTGCTTGAAAAATACAGAATATATGTTAAAATATGTTTATTATTAAAACAAAAACGAAGGTCAGGTTATGAACGAAATAAACAGTTTTAAAAAGGGGATAAAAGCAGGGTTTCCGATTTGTGTCGGGTATTTTCCGGTATCATTCGCGTTCGGGATATTTTCTGTTGAAAACGGTCTTTCTGTATTACAGGCAGTTTTAATTTCTCTTACAAATTTAACCTCTGCAGGTCAATTAGCGGCGGTGCCTATAATGGTTGGCGGTGGTACTGTAATTGAACTTATATTATCGCAACTCATTATAAATTCACGCTATTCGTTAATGTCGATATCGCTTTCACAAAAACTCGGAAAAAGTGTTAAAATACACCACAGATTTTTAATTGCATTCGGTAATACCGATGAGATTTTTGCAGTTGCATCTTCTAACAAAGAAAAAGTCGGTTTTAAATATATGGTAGGGTTAATTTTAACACCGGTAATAGGTTGGGTGTCAGGTACATTAACAGGTGCTATTGCGGGTAATATTTTACCTGAAATAGTAATTTCTGCGTTAGGTCTTGCAATTTATGGTATGTTTATTGCAATTGTAGTACCTGTTATTAAAGAGGAAAAATGGACTGCGCTCTGTGTTGCGACATCAATTGTGTTAAGTTGCATTTTTTACTATGCACCTGTTTTAAAAGAAATTCCGAGTGGATTTACAGTAATAATCTGTGCGGTAGTTGCGAGTGCTTTATTTGCATTTTTAAAACCTGTAACGGTAGAAGAAATAAAAGAAGAGGTGGAAAATAATGGATAACACCAAATTTTTTATTTATCTTTTAGTTATGGCAGGGGTTACATATCTTGTCAGAATGGTACCATTAGTACTTGTAAATAAGCCGATTAAGAATAAATACATTTTATCATTTCTTTACTATG
>JAFSBS010000057.1 GCA_017437165.1 Clostridia bacterium | reverse complement strand
AGTGAATGAGAAACTTATCGAAAAGGCTTCGGACATTTATCATTTACAGGCACGTGATATCGCTTCACTCGACAGAATGGGTGAAAAAAGTGCCAATAATCTTTTGACTGCAATTGAGAATTCTAAACAAAACGATTTGTACAGAGTTATATTTGCTCTTGGTATTCGCCATATAGGTCAGAAGGCTGCGAAACTTTTAAGTAAACGCTTTAACGACATGGATACTCTTTTGAATGTAACAACAGAAGATGTGCTTGCAATTGATGGTTTTGGTGATGTAATGGCGAAAACCTTTACAGATACAATGAGATTACCGCAAACACGTGAACTGATTGCAGAATTAAAGGCGGTTGGCGTTAATATGGAAAATCTTTCTAAAACAGAAGATTTACGATTTGCCGGTCAGACATTTGTTTTAACAGGTACACTTTCACAATTTACACGAACTGAAGCAAGTGAAATAATTGAAAAATTTGGCGGTAAAACTTCAAGCTCAGTTTCAAAGAAAACAAGCGTAGTTTTAGCCGGTGAAGATGCCGGCAGCAAGCTCCGCAAAGCGAATGAACTTGGTATTAAGGTTATTAGTGAAGATGAGTTTAAGGGAATGATAAGCTGAATGCTCAATTGCAGAACACTACGAAGTTTAAATTGAAAATTGAAAGTTGAAAATTGAAAATTTCGGAAACACTTTGCGTTTGATTATATTTAATTGAATAAAAATAACTAAGTTCTATCATTTTTAGTTAACATAAACTTTAAATGATAGAACTTATCTTTTGTTATTCAATAGTTATTATAATTGCCGACCGCAGGTCCCACAATTCAGCATTCAGCACTCTGCATTCTGCATTGTTTCGCTTAGCTAAACTAAAGCACTTCTCTCAAATACAATCCCGCTGTCTTTTTGAACGGAGCAGGTTGCTTATTTTTGCAAAGATTTAAAATCTCTTTACATTCAGAATTGCTTTCTGTTGAGAAGTACATTGTAAGAAAATCGCAATTTAAGTTTATTTTATCACATATATAAAGCGGGACGGAATTGTGTAAAACCGAGTAAATTTTATCGTGACATATAATTGGAAATTCAAAGTTTTTTCTGTCTGTTATCTTTCGTCTGCCGTTACAATTACCGCAACCGTCTTTTTGTTTTAACGGGCAGTTCCTGAAAAACATAAGTGGTAAACTACCGTAACAGTAAGCACCGATTTTTGCAGAAACACTAATATTTTCGATGGCTTTAGCAGTTAATTCGACTGACAAGGTTAAATCCTTTACACCGTTGTTATTATAGAAATTTGCACTGTCAGAGTTCGCAATATTAAGTGTGTGACTGCCGAATGCGTTAAGCCCAACATTTTTTATAAGCTCTATACCGGCGATATTACCGCTTATAGCATTTTTAAAGCCGTAATTTTTTAACTCTTTTAATTCTTCTGAAACCTTGTCTTCAGAAAAAGGATAGATTAAATCCGGTAACTCAATTACAATTTTTTCTTTTGTTTTTTCTAAAGACTCTCTGTTATTCAGCACTTCTTTAATAGGGAAAATTAAATATTCACAATAATCAAATTCGCCTGAATATTGTTTGAATTCTGAAAATCTTGCTCTTAAAGCAGGTGTTCTGAACTGTTTTTCAGTTTTTCTGGTTTCCGGTTTAATATCAAAGATTTCTCTGTTAACTGAATTTAACTTTTGTGTAAGCTTTTCGACGCATTCACGTCTTAATGAATTTATAGTTGAAAGCGATAATGTTAAATTATCAGGATTACTGAAATTCAGATTATTTAAAAAGTATGGTGTGCCACCGAGTTTTTTAAAATTTTTCTCCGCCATTTCAAAAGAAAGTGCGTTTTTAATCGGGACTTCTCCACCATCTGTGGTAGCGGTTACAGTGATTTCTTTTGCGATGCATTGCAAAACTGAGCTTTCTTTTGTAACAGAAAAAGTCATATCAATTGGTGTAACAGGTGTGTCGGCTCTGTATAAAGATTGCAGTCCTTTAAAAACATCGTTTGTTGCAGAAGTAACATCATCTTTGCTTCTGTAACCGAACATATCACTGTTTCTTTTATCCATTAAATAGCCATCTGTAAAACCACTTCTTGAAAAGATTGCTTTTAACATGTCTTTGTCATAAGGATTGTTATTTATTGCATTTTTACAAGCATTCACCGCTGCCGCAACATATTCGGGACGTTTCATTCGTCCTTCAATTTTAAATGATGTGACACCAATGCTTTCTAAATCTTTAAGGTGGTCAATGTATGACATATCCTTTAAAGAAAGTGCAAAATTTTTATTATCAATTTTCCAGTCTAATCTGCAAGGCTGGGCGCAAAGTCCTCTGTTACCGCTTCTTTCACCTAAAAATGCGGAAATGTAACAGTTACCGGAAACGGACATACAATGCGCACCGTGAACGAAAACTTCTGTTTCAAGTGTAGTGTTTTTTACGATTTTTTCTATTTCTTTAAATGATAATTCTCTGGCTAAAACTACTCTTGAAAAACCAAGTTTTTCTAAAACTTTTACACCATTTACATTATGAACTGCCATTTGTGTTGATGCGTGTAAGGGGAGGGTAGGACAGATTTTTTTTACCGCCTTTACAGTTGCAAAATCCTGTACTATTACTGCATCTGCACCTGAAAGAGCAATTTCTTTTATGGTTTCATAAAGTGATTTTAATTCTTTGTCGAAAACTATTGTATTTAAAGTAACATAAACTTTAACATTGTACGAATGGCAATATTTAACTGCTTCGTTTAAATTGAAATTGTCAAAATTGTCTGCATTCCGTCTTGCGTTAAAATTCTTTGTTCCAAGATAAACTGCATTTGCACCGCTTCGTACTGCTGCAAGTAGTTGTTCATAAGAACCAACCGGTGCTAAAATTTCTGCGTTATTCATCGTTTTTTCTCACTCTTAAAATGTCACCGCATTTAACATCTGCGTCGCCACAAGCAATATAAAGAATCTGTTGTGGATGACACGCGGTTTCTAATTGCTCGTGTTCTTCTGTTTCAATACCCTCTACTGTGAATGCAGTACCTAACGAAAGAGGTGTAACAAGTTCTAATCGGTCACCTTTTTTGAAGAAGTTGCGTTGTTCTATAAGAACTTTTCCATCTTTCGCATCTTCTAAAGCAACACCTGCAAAGGTGCAGTCCTGATGATAAAGTCCGTCATTAAAATGATTGTGGACTAAATTGCCATAGTAAAAACCTGAATTATATGGTCTGTGGCTTACCGCTTCTAATTCTCTCTCAATAAGTTCAAGTGGAGCAGTTTTATCAATTGCACGTCTGTAAGCATTAACTACGTGTGCTACATAATATTCCGTTTTCATTCTGCCTTCTATTTTGAAGGAGTCGATGCCGGCATCTTTTAATTCATCTAAAAATGAAACAGCTTTCATATCGTGTGAACTTAAAATTGCGGTGTGGTCAGGGTATTCTTCAACTTTGTAAAATTCGTTCGGTCTGTTTCTTTCCATTAAATAATAACTCCAGCGACAAGGTTGAGTACATTCGCCACGGTTACCACTACGGTCATTTAAAAATGAAGATATTAAACATCTGCCCGAATATGCCATACACATAGCACCGTGAACAAATGCTTCAAGCTCTAATTCTTCCGGAATTTTTGCGTGCAGTTCACCTATTTCTTCAATAGTCATTTCACGAGCTAAAACAACCCTTGAAGCCCCCATTTCGTAGTAAGCGTTAGCCGCTGCATAGTTACAACAGTTAGCCTGTGTGCTTATATGCACGTCTAAATTGGGGGCTGCTTTTTTTATAGTAGCAACTGCACCAAGGTCAGAAACAATTACGGCATCTGCACCAATATTGTAAAGTGTTTTTGCATAATCTTTAAGTGGCTCTATCTCACAGTTTTTTGTAAAACTGTTTACAGTAACATAAAGTTTCTTTTTGTGTTCGTGTGTGTAGTTTACCGCTTCTATGAGTTTTTCTTCTGTGAAAGCGGCTTTGTCTGCTCTTAATTGCAAAAGCGGACCGCCTACATAAACCGCGTCGGCACCAAATTTTATTGCAGTTTTAAGACAATTCATATCACCTGCAGGTGAAAGAAGTTCAGGTTTAAACATTTAAAAATACCCCTATATCTAAAAAATGATTGTGATTTATATAATACAATATTTTATTATAAAAAACAAGTTTTGTAAAAATATGCATTTTTATGCAGAATTATGCAACCCAATCTATATCTGATACATTAAGGTGTTGACAGTTGCATAGATTTAGGTGTATAATGTTTCATATTTTTATGAAGATAGGGGTATTATCATGAGCAGAGTTTATAATTTTTCAGCAGGTCCTTCAATGTTACCTGAAGAAGTATTAAAAAAAGCAGCAGCAGAAATGCTTGATTATGAGGGTAGTGGTCAGTCTGTAATGGAAATGTCACACCGTTCAAAAGTTTATGACAGTATAATTAAAGGTGCAGAATCTCTTTTAAGAGAACTTATGAATATTCCTGATAATTATAAAGTGTTATTTTTACAGGGTGGCGCTTCAACACAATTTGCCGCTATTCCGTTAAACTTTATGAATGGTAGCGGTAAGGCTGATTTTATTATCACAGGTCAATGGGCTAAAAAAGCGTTTTCTGAAGCAAAAAAGTATGGTGATGTAAAAGCAGTTGCTTCATCAGAAGATGAAGTTTATACTTATATTCCAAAAACAAGTAAAGAAGACTTCAGAAACGATGCAGACTATGTATATATCTGTATGAATAATACAATTTACGGTACAGTTTATAAAGAACTTCCCGATACCGGTGATGTTCCGCTTATTGCAGATATTTCAAGTTGTTTCTTATCAGAGCCGCTTGATGTTACAAAGTTTGGTATGGTTTACGGTGGCGCACAAAAGAATGTTGCACCGGCAGGTCTTACTATTGCAATTATTCGTGAAGATTTATTAGGTAAGGCACGTGATATTACACCAACAATGTTAAATTACCAGATACATGCGGATAATGATTCACTTTACAATACACCACCTTGCTATACTATTTATATATGCAAATTAGTTTTAGAGTGGATTAAAAATCTTGGCGGCCTCGAGAAAATGAAAGAGTTAAACGAAGCAAAAGCAAAAATTCTTTATTACTTCCTTGATAACAGTAAACTCTTTAAAGGCACAGTAAGAAAAGAAGAACGCTCACTTATGAATGTTCCTTT
>JAFSBS010000056.1 GCA_017437165.1 Clostridia bacterium | reverse complement strand
GGTCTTCGTTTCCACCCATCAGTTTATTCCGGTATTATGAAATTCCTTGCTTTCGAGCAGACATTCAAAAACAGCTTAACAGGTCTTCCAATCGGTGGCGGTAAAGGTGGTTCTGACTTCGACCCACGTGGTAAGAGTGATATGGATATTCTCCGTTTCTGCCAGAGCTTTATGACAGAGCTTTACAGACACATCGGTCCTGACGTTGACGTTCCTGCAGGTGACATTGGCGTTGGTGCTCGTGAAATCGGTTACCTTTACGGTCAATACAGAAGAATTAAAGGTGCTTTCAAAAACGGTGTTCTTACAGGTAAAGGTCTTTCTTACGGTGGTTCTTTAGTAAGACCGGAAGCAACAGGTTTTGGCGCTACTTATTATGCAGTTGAAGTTTTCAAACACTTTGGCGAAGATATTAAAGGCAAAACATTTGCTCTTTCAGGTTTCGGTAACGTTGCTTGGGGTGCAGCAAAGAAAATTGCTGAACTCGGCGGTAAAGTTGTTACAATTTCAGGTCCTGACGGATATGTTTATGACCCGGATGGTATTACAACAGACGAAAAAATTGAATATATGCTTGAAATGCGTGCTTCAGGTCGTGACAAGGTTCAGGATTATGCAGACAAATTTGGTTGCGAATTCTTCCCGGGTCAGAAACCATGGGGCGTAAAAGTTGATGTTGCTATGCCTTGCGCTACACAGAACGAAATAAATATGGACGAAGCAAAGAAATTAGTTGCAAATGGTGTTCAGTATTACATTGAAGTTGCTAATATGCCAACAACAAACGATGCTTTAGAATATCTTAAAGAAAACGTTAAGGTTGTTGCTCCATCAAAGGCAGTTAACGCTGGTGGTGTTGCAGTTTCTGCTCTTGAAATGGGTCAGAACTCAATGAGATACAACTGGACAGCTGAAGAGGTTGACGCAAGACTTCAACAGATTATGAAAGATATTCACGACCATTCAGCAGCTGCTGCGGAAAAATACGGCCTTGGTTATGACCTCGTTGCAGGTGCTAACATTGCAGGTTTCGTAAAAGTTGCAGACGCTATGATGGCACAGGGTATTATCTGATTCGTAACTCGGAATTAGATTCGCTACTCTCAAGATAAGAGATACTGGTGAATAGTTTCGGAACCGCGTTGGCGATAATAATTAAATAACAAAAAGATAAGTTCTATCATTTAAAGTTTTTAACTAAAAATGATAGAACTTACTATTTTTATAATTCTTGTAACTTGCACACTTGCAACTTATGCTTGCAAATGCTTTTAGTAAATGGTAATATAAAACCAATACATATATTGGAGTGAGTTCTATGAAAAAAGCAAGTTTACCACTTTCAAAAAACTTTAAAGTCGGTGAAATAGATAAAAGAATTTACGGTTCATTTATTGAACATCTGGGCAGGGCAGTTTATGGCGGTATTTATGAGCCGGGACACGCTACTGCAGATGAAGATGGATTCAGAAAAGATGTTATTGATTCTGTAAGAAAGTTAAATGTTCCAATTGTCCGTTACCCCGGTGGTAACTTTGTTTCAGGGTACAATTGGGAAGATGGTGTAGGCCCCAAAGAAGAAAGGCCACAGCGTTTAGAACTCGCGTGGGGTGTTACTGAAACTAATGAATTCGGTACAAACGAATTTTTAAAATGGTGTAAAAAAGCAAATACAGAATGTATGATGGCAGTAAATCTTGGTACCCGAGGAATTGAAGCGGCAAGAGATTTAGTTGAATACTGCAATCACGATAAAGGTTCATATTATAGTGATTTAAGAATTAAACACGGTGTAAAAGACCCGCATAATATTAAAGTGTGGTGTCTTGGTAACGAAATGGACGGTAGTTGGCAAATCGGTCATAAAAATGCTTATGAATACGGCAGAGTGGCAAATGAAGCGGCAAAGGTTATGAAAATGGTTGACCCGACTATTGAAACTGTATTGTGTGGTAGTTCAAACAGAACTATGGATACATTCGGACACTGGGAAGCAGAGACTTTACAAGAGGCGTTTTGGAATGTTGACTATGTTTCGCTTCACCAGTATTTCGACAACAAACTTGACGATACTCCGAGTTTTCTTGCAAAAAATATGGTTATGGATGATTTTATTGATACAGTAATTTCAATTTGTGACTATGTTAAAGGTTTAAAAAGAGCAAAGAAACAAATCAATCTTTCATTTGATGAGTGGAATGTGTGGTATCACTCAAACGGTACACCTGTCGAAAGATGGTCAAAAGCACCTTGTCAATTAGAAGATATTTATAATTTTGAAGATGCTTTGTTAGTAGGTTTGATGCTTATTTCGCTTGTTCGCAGAGCAGACAGAGTAAAAATAGGTTGCCTTGCACAACTTGTTAATGTTATAGCACCTATTATGACAGAAACCGGTGGCGGAATTTTCGAACAAACTATTTTCTACCCATTTATGCATTTTTCAAATTATGGTCGTGGTACAACACTTCTTTCAAAAATTTCTTGCGACAAGCACGATACAAAAGAATTTACAGATGTACCTGATTTAGACGGTATTGCAGTGCTTTCTCCGGAAGAAGATGCGTTGACAATTTTCGCAGTAAACAGAAGTTTCGAGGAAGATTATGAACTTTCTGTTGATATGCTCGATTTTGGTGGTTTCAAACCGGTAGAGCATATTGAAATGGCAGGTTTTGGTCTTAAAGAAACAAACTCAATTGTTTCTGCACCTGTTAAGCCAACAAATGCCGAGTTACCTGAAATAGATGGCAGAAATGCAAAAATACATATTAAACCGCTTTCATGGAATGTTATTAGATTTGAGAAGGATAACCAATAATGAAGTTTGATTACAGAGAAGCAGCAAAAAAGAATATTTTAGTAGTAGCACACAGAGGTGTAAGTGCAGGTAATATCCCGTGTAATACTTTACCCGCTTACGAAATTGCGTTGAAGCAAGGTGCAGATGTTATTGAAATGGATGTTGATATGAGTGCAGACGGACAACTCGTAGTTTTTCATCCCGGCAGAGAATTTGAGCAT
>JAFSBS010000055.1 GCA_017437165.1 Clostridia bacterium | reverse complement strand
GTTCCACAAACTGAACACTTTTTACCCTCAGTAAGACCTGCCTCTGTACAGGTTGCTGCTTTGCCTGTTAAAGTTGTTTCGGTGTGACCTTTTGCAGAAACTGCTTCTGTGTAAGAATAACCGCAAGAGCAAGTAAAGGTTTTTACACCTTCTTTTGTACAAGTAGGCTCTGTTGTGATTTTACTTGTAGTGTTATGTGTTGTAGATAATGTTACACCACAAACATCACACTTTGTATGAACATCTGCTTTACCGCCATTTACTGATGTGTGACCATTTTCTTTAACAGACTCTGTATAAGTATCGCCACATTCACAAGTAAATGTTTTTTCACCTAGTGCTGTACAAGTTGGCTCTTTTGTAATTTTTCCAGTATAAATATGTTCATGTTTTTCTGCTAAAGTGTAAATGCTGAAATGGTCAGTTGAGAAAATCGCAAAACCATCTTTTACATTTACTTCATATTCAACAGGTTTATTATCAGTATCAACATAGTAAACAACTAAATTTTTACCGCTGAATTTTTCAGGAACAGGAATTTTCACCTCAAACTTACCATTAGCAAGCTTTGTGAAAAATCTATTGAGTGAACCAGAATGGAGTTTGATATCAAACATTTCGTTTTCGATATCATCAAGAACATCCATAATTTTATCGTAATCAGTACCTTGTGTTAATTTTTCAACATTTATAATTGTATCAAGCGGAACATCTGAATCATCAGTTTCCACTGTCACTTTTGTGTCTAAATCAACAGAAGTGTATGATGGAAGAGTGAGTTTTGTATCATCTTTAATTATAACAAACTTAAATACTTCACCTGTTCTGAGAACTTCTATATCAAAGAAAAAGTCACCTGCGGCGCTTGTAAGGAAATGATAATCATTCCCCTCATTAAACTCATTGATAAACCATTGCTTATCGTTAGGGATTGATTCAATCAAATACTCACATTCCATAATTTTAAAAATGCAATCTGAAATAACTTGTTCGTCTCTTTCATTTTCAGGTTTTGCTTCTTCTTCAGCACGTCTTTTTGTAGCCTCTTCAAGTTCTTTTTGTGCAGTTTGATATCTCTCATCATAATTTGCAATTTCACTGTTATAATATTCTGTTACAGTGCTATCAGCATAAGTGATTTTTACAATATCCTCACCTATATAATCGTCAATACGTTTTTGTGCTGCAGCAATAAGTTCTTCAGCTGTATCGCCTGTATTCTCAGGAACATAAATAGCATGTTGAGCACGTGCTCCTACAACATTGGAGCCAAAATAAACTGTACCATTATGAATAAGTTTTCCTGTACCAAGTGTTGCAGTATAAAAAATTGCATCATCACCAGCACGTACATCAGTTAAATATAAAAAGTTAGTGTTACCTAAAATTGCTTTAAGCTCACCTGAATAGTTTGCTAACGAAGTGTGTTTCACGCCTTCAGTATCTTTGTATGCCCAGTAGTTTACAAGCTCCATATCTGTAAGGTTAAACCAAGGGCGTTCATCATTCGGGAATTTCTTTATAAATTCCTGTGCTGCTTCTGAAACTTTTTCATCATAGTTCCAGATAACATCTACAGTATGTCTTTCTTCTTTTGTGCCACCGGCATTAAACATAAGTTCAACTTTTGTGAAATCATCATTGAAACCTTCTGGGCTCATATAGAACTCTTCATTAGCAAGAAAGAAATCTTCACAAGGCAACCATAAAGCATCAGATGTTTGAGTAATAGACTTATCATAATTTAAAACAATCTTACCATCAGTTAAAACTTTACTGAACCCATCTGTCATTTCTTTTTCACGAACAAAGTAATAACTATAAGAACCGCCAAAATAATCATCATACTCACAACAATAATGCCCATCTGCAATATATTCTGAAACATCATTTGTAAATTTACCGCTATTTATAACAAGTTCTCCAGGAACATCAATTCCCACACCTGCCATATCAATTTCTTTTACGTCTCCATCGCAATATACATCAGTAAGTACTACTTTTGTACCAGGAGCTGCAACAAAAACGCTGTCTGGTTCAAACTCGCTGTTTTCCTCAACCTGAACACAATTAAAACTACCACCATTTACTGTAAGTGTAAATGTTTCAGGGAAAGTTTTAGTTTCTGCGTTCCAGTCAGTACTGTTATCAACTCTGACAACGCCCATATTACCAGTATGACCCTGTGCCTCGATTCTTGAATTTTCGTCAAGATTTAAAGTAATATTAGCCCCATAACCTAAAATAAGAGGGGCAGCAGTTCCGTTTTCAAATGAAAATGTACCCATCTGTGCATTAACGAGATTTAAAGTAATATCTCTGTTTTCAACATAGAGACCGAATTCAAGATACCATTGTGTATCTTGAATTGTGAATTCCCCAGAACCACCTACTGGAATTGCATTGATAAGTGATTGCAAGTCATCACCTGGTTCAACTATTATTGCATCACTATTTGACTCAGTAGTTGATACATCGTTACCAGCTTCACCAGCCACTTGTTCATCTGCTGCAAAAACAGTTGTTGGTATTAAAGATAATACCATCATAACAGCTAACAAGCATGACAAAATTTTTCTCATTTTTTTACCACCTCAATTTATTTTTTGTCCTAACACAAGACAAAGTATTGTCGAGTTTATGTTAACATTATTTTTGTCTTGTGTCAAGACAAAAACAATGTTTAGTAAGATTATACAAAACGAGGTGCTAACCTTTGGCAAGAATAATTGATGGCAAAGAAATGAACCTTATAGGTGACAATGTCAGAAAATACAGAAAACTACGAAAAATGAGTCAGCAAAAGCTTTCTAACAAGCTTGAACTTTCCGGTGTTTATGTTTGCCGTGGTTCTATTTCAAGAATAGAAGATAAAATCCGAACTGTTACTGATATTGAACTTTTCGCTATCGCCGAAGCATTAAATGTTGAAATTAAAGATTTATATAATAAAGAAAAACAATCTGACTGAAATGTATCACACAAAAAACGTAACATCAGGTTGTTTATTTTATTATAATTGCGTCGCAGAGGGTTAGAGACTGAGGAAAAGAAATCAGGAAAAGTTGCAAAGATAATAAAAATTCTATCATTTAAAGTTTTTCATAAACTAAAAATGATAGAATTTTTTATTTCCGTTATAAATGGTTAACTAATTTGATGCATTGTAAGTAAACAGATGCATTTGCTCGTTTCAATTGTCTCTCTTCAAAAAGAGGCAGACCGTCTAATTTAGTTTTTTACTCAATTATAATGTATAATGCCAACGCAGTTCCGATAATTCCGAATTACGCATTACGCATTCCGAATTATATCTTTCTCGCTCTTACAACTCCTTCGAGTGAAGCAACTGCTGAAGCAACATCATCAGAAACGCTATCAAGAACAAAGAGAGAATATGCAAAATCGCCTTTTGCTCCTGTTTTAAAAGCTTTAACTTCTGCACCGCCGAAAGCACCTAAAATATCATTTGTACTTAATGATGCTTTATGTATCACAGAAAGTCTTGCACCGTCACCATCAACTGAAACATTAGGGAAGTTCACAGAATTTTTAATGTTACCATTTTCTAAAAATTCTTTCATTTGTACTGCTGCCATATATGCGCAGTTTTCTTCTGATTCAGGAGTAGAAGCACCAAGGTGTGGAAGTGCTACAACATTTTCTGCACCTATAACATCATCTGTCGGGAAGTCTGTTACATAGCATGACACTTTACCGCTTTCAAGTGCTTTTAATAAATCAACTGAATTTACAAGTTCACCACGGGCAAAGTTTAAAATTCTTACACCATCTTTCATTTTACCAATAGTGCTTTCATTTATACTGCCCTTTGTTTCTGCAGTTGCAGGAATGTGAAGTGAAATATAATCAGCATTTTCGTAAATATCTTCTACGCTGTTAACAATCTCAACCTTTGCATTAAGAAGTGCTTTTGCTTCATCACTTAAAAACGCATCAAAACCTACAACTTTCATACCTAATGAGATTGCTGCATCTGCCACAAGGCGACCAATAGCGCCAAGTCCGATAAGACCCAAAGTTTTACCCATAATTTCAGGACCGGCAAATTGTGATTTGCCTTTTTCAACTAATTTACCTACATTTTCGCCTTCGCCTTTTAAACCCTTACACCAATCGTAAGCAGCCATAACTTTTCTTGAAGAAACCATAAGGCCACAAACAACAAGTTCTTTAACAGCGTTTGCATTGGCACCGGGTGTATTAAAAACTACAATACCTTTACCCGCACAATCTGCAACAGGAATATTGTTAACACCTGCACCCGCTCTTGCTACCGCTAAAGTTTTGTCACTGAAGTTATACTCGTGCATCGAAGCAGAACGAACAATTATACCATCAGGATTTTCACATTCATCTAAAATGTTATAGTTTGAATCAAATTCTTTAAGACCGATTTTTGAAATTTTATTTAAAGTTAAAATATCCATATTAACCATTTTCCTTTTCAAATTTTTCCATAAATTCAACGAGTGTTTTAACACCTTCGATTGGCATTGCGTTGTAAATTGAAGCTCTC
>JAFSBS010000054.1 GCA_017437165.1 Clostridia bacterium | reverse complement strand
TAATTTATGGTGAAGAAAAAGAATACACAGGTGGTCTTGATTTCAATGACTATCTTGCAACAATATTTAAACTTATCAGCGATTTACTTTATTACTTCTTTGGTGGTGCAGGTTTCGGTGATATGTAATTGAAATCTGCTTGAAAGGTTTGAGTTTATAATGGTATCTGCAAAAGGTAGATATGCTCTCAGAATATTCATAGATTTAGCGCAGAATCAGGGCGATGGTTATGTTGCGCTTTCCGAGGTTTCAAAAAGGCAGGATGTTTCTTTGAAATATTTGGAAACAATAGTTGCAACTCTTGTCCGCGGTGGTCTTTTAAGAAGTCAACGTGGTATGTCCGGCGGCTATAGATTATCAAGAGATGCAAAAGATATTTCAATCTACGATATATTCAATTTGACGGAGGGGAGCCTTTCACCGGTTGCTTGTATTAACTGTGGTGAAAATTTCTGTAACAGGTCAGAAATCTGTTACACAAAAGAAATGTGGGCTAATGTCGATAATTTATTAAATAATTACTTCAAAAGTGTTTCTGTTCAGGATTTGCTTGAAAAGAATGTGGAAATAGTTGAAGCACTATAAAAATCAAATTAAAAATCGGCTCGGTTTAATCTATTGATTAAACCGAGCCATTGTTTCTGTTGGTTTATTGAACTTCTACTCTTGCTTTTGCTTCATCATACATACTGAAGATTTCTTCAAGGTGACTGTAATTTTCTTGTTGTTTAATGAGCTTTTCAGCATCAAGGTAAACTTTTGCAGCACGGTTGAAGTATGCGTGTCTGTCTGTTTCTGCTTTTGTTGCTTTTTTGAAGGCCCTCTTTTTGCCTTGCATTGTTTTGATTTCTGCTCTTAATTCTTTTGCTTTAACAGAATCTTTTTCTTTTTTAGATTTTTGCAAATCAAGATAAAGTGCTTTAAGTTTATCATCGCAAGCATCTTCATCATTAAAGCATTTTTCAAGAACTTCAAAATCAGGAGCCACGAGGTTACCTGTACCGGCAAAATATTTTTTGATTGTTTTATAAGAAGACATTTTCTTCTTCGCAATTTCAATAGCAAGTTTTCTTGTTTCTTTTTCTTCTTGTGTTGTTTTAGGCATTGCTCTTGCAGTTGCGATTTCTGCTTTAATAACATTTTTCTCGAGACTTAAAAGGCTGTTAAGACCGGCAGAGTAAACTTTACTGTTTTCTTCAACTGCAAGTTTGTAAGCAGGAGTTGAGAATTTATTGAGTTCATCACAAACGAAATGAGCAATTTCAATTTCGTTGTTGTACTTAATATCTTCTTTAAGTGCTTTTTTACCTTCTTTACCTTTGTAGTTTTTCTTGTTTATTACTTTTGGTGTTTGTGTAGTCATTTCTTGTGAATTACGGATGATGTCGATTCCTTCAACAAGTTTTTCGTCGTTGAGAATACCATTACCAAAATCTTCAAACATAGCACGGATTTTAAGAACACGGATAACAGATTCTTGCTTCTTTTCGTTGAAGTCGTACCAAATGTAAGGAATAACATTCATTAAAGCACCAAAGGCTGCAACAAGGATAAGGATTCTTGCAAGGCTTAAAAGAATGTCTGGGTCGTAAAGAGCGGAATATGCATTGTTGTAGTTGTCCTGACCGTTTGCTAATTGTTCTGCGAGAATCTGACGCACTGTAGTTTTGCCATCGCCCAAAACTCTGTTAAGAACCTCAGGGTCAGAGGTAACTTTTGCAGCAACGTCTTTTGTGAGACCGTTTTTCTCGTAAATAAATGGTAATGCGGAAGATGTGATAAGAGTGAGAATGGTACCTATCGTTGTAACAACGGCAAAAGCACCATCAATTCTTTCACCGGTTTTATATTGTTGATAATCACGGATATCTGCTTGAATAGCAGGGTTTAAAATACGAGCGAATGAACCCACAAATGCGTTAAGATAAAGGCAACCTAAAATGAGCCAGATAGTCATATTGTTTATTTCTTTTGTAAAAGGCAACATCATTAAAATGAATACAATATTGAAGATGTTAGTAACAACTAATACGCTCTTTTTACCCCATTTTCTAATGCAGAAAGGTGCTGCGAGCATACCCCAGAGTGACGCGTTGCCGTAAACTGTAAATATAAAACTGTACTCACCGCCCGAACAAGCACCACCATAGTTATAGAACCAGAACATAATGTTAGAGTAAGCACTTTCAAGGAAACCAATCCAACCAGCGAGAGAAATAATCCAGAAATATTTGTTTTTTGCAACTGCCTTAAT